>NZ_JBQCWY010000118.1:0-7689 GCF_051956955.1 Neisseria sp. P0021.S005
GCAAAATTGCATTTTTCAGGTATAATAATGGATTCCCCAACTGCATTTTGTGAGCTGAATCCATGTCTGTTGTTCTGCCCTTGCGCGGTGTAACCGCCCTTTCCGATTTCCGTGTTGAAAAACTCTTTCAAAAAGCAGCCGCACTCGGCCTGCCCGAAGTCAAATTAAGCAGCGAATTTTGGTATTTTGTCGGTAGCGAAAAAGCACTTGATGCCGCGACAGTCGAAAAACTGCAAGCCTTACTGGCGGCGCAAAGCGTTGAACAAACGCCCAAAGCGCGCGAGGGCTTGCATTTATTTTTGGTAACGCCCCGTTTGGGCACCATTTCGCCTTGGGCTTCCAAAGCAACCAATATCGCCGAAAACTGCGGTCTGGAAGGCATTGAGCGTATTGAACGCGGCATGGCCGTATGGTTGGAAGGTGCGCTTACCGACGGGCAAAAACAACAATGGGCAGCCCTGTTGCACGACCGCATGACCGAAAGCGTGTTGACCGACATCGATGCAGCGGCGCAACTGTTCCACCACATCCAATCGGAAACCTTCTCCAGCGTAGATGTTTTGGGCGGCGGTAAAGAGGCTTTGGTCAAAGCCAATACCGAAATGGGCTTGGCGCTTTCAGCCGACGAAATCGATTATCTGGTTGAAAACTATCAGGCTTTAAACCGCAATCCGTCCGATGTTGAATTGATGATGTTCGCTCAGGCAAACAGCGAACACTGCCGCCACAAAATCTTCAACGCCGATTTCATCCTCAACGGCGAAAAACAACCGAAATCCCTTTTCGGCATGATTCGCGACACGCACAACGCGCATCCCGAAGGCACAGTCGTTGCCTATAAAGACAATTCGTCCGTGATCGAAGGCGCAAAAATCGAGCGTTTCTATCCGAATGCGGCGGAAAATCAAGGCTATCGTTTCCACGAAGAAGATACCCATATCATCATGAAAGTGGAAACGCACAACCACCCGACCGCCATCGCTCCGTTTGCGGGCGCGGCAACGGGTGCGGGCGGCGAAATCCGTGATGAAGGCGCAACAGGCAAAGGTTCGCGTCCGAAAGCGGGCTTGACCGGATTTACCGTCTCCAACCTGAATATCCCGGGCCTGGAGCAGCCTTGGGAACAAGCCTACGGCAAACCCGGCCATATTGCTTCCCCTTTAGACATCATGATCGAAGGCCCGATCGGTGGCGCAGCGTTCAACAACGAATTCGGCCGCCCGAACCTCTTGGGCTACTTCCGCACTTTTGAAGAAAAATTTGACGGTCAGGTTCGCGGCTATCACAAACCGATTATGATTGCCGGCGGTTTGGGCAGCATTCAGGCACAACAAACACACAAAGACGAAATCCCCGAAGGCGCCTTGCTGATCCAACTGGGCGGCCCGGGCATGCTCATCGGCTTGGGCGGCGGCGCGGCTTCTTCGATGAATACCGGAACAAACGACGCGTCTTTGGACTTCAACTCCGTACAACGCGGCAACCCTGAAATCGAACGCCGTGCGCAAGAAGTGATCGACCGCTGCTGGCAGCTTGGCGACAAAAACCCGATTATCTCCATCCACGACGTCGGTGCGGGCGGTCTGTCCAACGCCTTCCCCGAACTCGTCAACGATGCCGGACGCGGCGCGGTATTCAAGTTGCGCGAAGTGCCGCTGGAAGAACACGGCCTCAACCCGCTGCAAATCTGGTGCAACGAATCGCAAGAGCGTTATGTGTTGTCCATTTTGGAAAAAGATTTGGACACCTTCCGCGCCATCTGCGAACGCGAACGCTGCCCGTTTGCGGTAGTCGGTACAGCGACTGACGACGGCCATTTGAAAGTGCGCGACGACTTGTTCTCCAACAACCCTGTCGATTTGCCGTTAAACGTTTTGCTCGGCAAACCGCCCAAAACCACGCGCAGCGACAAAACAGTTACGCCGTCTGAAAAACCGTTTAACGCCGGCGATATCGACATTACCGAAGCCGCCTACCGCGTTTTGCGCCTGCCTACCGTAGCCGCCAAAAACTTCCTGATTACCATCGGCGACCGCAGCGTCGGCGGCATGACCCACCGCGACCAAATGGTCGGCAAATACCAAACCCCCGTAGCCGATTGCGCCGTTACCATGATGGGCTTCAACACCTATCGCGGCGAAGCAATGTCTATGGGCGAAAAACCGACCGTCGCCCTGTTTGACGCGCCTGCTTCGGGCAGAATGTGCGTCGGCGAAGCCATCACCAACATCGCGGCGGTCAACATCGGCGACATCGGCAACATCAAACTTTCCGCCAACTGGATGGCGGCGTGCGGCAACGAGGGCGAAGACGAAAAACTCTACCGCACCGTCGAAGCCGTCTCCCAAGCCTGTCAGGCATTGGATTTGAGCATTCCGGTAGGTAAAGACAGCCTGTCGATGAAAACCGTTTGGCAGGACGGCGAAGAGAAAAAATCCGTCGTCTCGCCGTTGAGCCTGATTATCTCCGCGTTCGCGCCAGTTCAAGACGTGCGCAAGACTGTTACGCCCGTATTAAAAGACAATGCCAATTCGTCCGTTATTCTGCTGATGATTGACTTAGGCAACAACAAGTGCCGTATGGGTGGTTCTGCACTGGCTCAAGTGTATAACCGAAGCGGCGGCGAAGCACCTGATATTAATGCAGGCCATCTGAAAGCGTTTTATCAGTTAATTCAGCAACTCGTTCAAGAAGATAAGTTGCTGGCCTACCACGACCGCAGCGACGGCGGTTTGTTTGTGACTCTGGCAGAAATGGCATTTGCTTCTCGCCGTGGCATGAATCTCGACCTGCTGACAATGGTAAGTAAAAATATTAACGTTCAAAACGAGTATTACTCGCCTCAAGAATGGCAAAAATTTGTCCTAACTACCCTGTTTAACGAAGAATTAGGAGCCGTTATTGCTGTTCACGCTGCCGACCACGAATATATTTTCAATTTGTGCGAGAAACTGAATCTCACGCTTCACCATTTGGGAGAGTTTGCCGACAGCGGCCATATGGTCATCAATGCAGGAGAAGAAATTTTCAATCAATCCCTTACCGACCTGCAACGCGCATGGCAGGAAACCAGCCACGCCATCCAACGCCTGCGCGATAACCCCGCCTGCGCAGACAGCGAGTTCGCCCTGATTGGCGACAATGAATGCAGCGCATTGTTTGCCGACGTGAAGTTCGACGTGAACGAAGACATCGCCGCGCCTTTCGTCAACAGCGGCGCGAAACCCAAAATCGCCATCCTGCGCGAACAGGGCGTGAACGGGCAAATCGAAATGGCCGCCGCCTTCACCCGCGCCGGTTTCGATGCCTACGACGTGCATATGTCCGACCTGATGGCAGGCCGCGTTAACCTTGCCGACTTCAAAATGCTGGCGGCGTGCGGCGGCTTCAGCTACGGCGACGTACTCGGTGCGGGCGAAGGCTGGGCGAAATCGATTCTGTTCCACCCTGCTCTGCGCGACCAATTTGCCGCCTTCTTTGCCGATCCGAACACGCTTACATTGGGCGTGTGCAACGGTTGTCAAATGGTCAGCAACCTTGCCGAGATTATCCCGGGCGCAGAAACATGGCCGAAGTTCAAGCGCAACCTGAGCGAACAGTTTGAAGCGCGCCTGAGCATGGTTCATGTTCCGAAATCCGCGTCGCTGATTCTGAACGAAATGCAAGGCTCCAGCCTGCCTGTCGTGGTCAGCCACGGCGAAGGCCGCGCTGACTTCGCGCTTCACGGCGGCAATATTTCCACCGATTTGGGCATTGCGCTGCAATATGTGGACGGTCAAAACCAAGTGACCCAAACTTATCCGCTCAACCCCAACGGCTCGCCACAAGGCATTGCCGGCGTGACCAACACCGACGGCCGCGTTACCATCATGATGCCGCATCCGGAACGCGTGTACCGTGCCGCGCAAATGAGCTGGAAACCGGAAGACTGGACGGAACTGTCTGGCTGGTATCGCCTCTTTGCCGGCGCAAGAAAAGCTTTGGGCTAATGAAAAGCTTGATTTGATCAGGCTTTAAGCAAGGCCGTCTGAAACAGGAAAGGCAAAATTTTCCGCCTCCTGTTTTCAGACGGCCTTTAAGTTTACTTTATTTATAGAAACCGGCTGCCGTCATTCTGTATTTCCCTCTTTTAAACTATAATCAACATATTCAGACGGCCTTTCCCGACATTATGACTCGACAAGCCTTTATCCTCAGCGATTGCGAATTTTCCGAATGCGGCGAAAAGCCTTACGCCCTATTGACCGCGAATCCGACTAAGGAGCACCACTTCGTCGCCCAGACCGAGCAGCGACAGCACGCGCATAATCCGCAGGTCAGCCCGCAGAATCAGAATGTTTACAAGCTACCCTTATCCATGTTCCATCCTGGCGAAAAAGCCCGCAGCAAAGAACAAAACCGCAGCGAAGCGATAAGCGTCAACATCATCGGCAACTTGGCGGCGAAAAACCTCTATACGCTGACCTTTGTCGAAGACTCCGCCAACCAATACAATCTGGAAAGCTGGTTCAACCGTCATGAAAGCGGCTACGAAGATGCCTGCAACCATCTGCGCACCCTGCCTGCAGGCCGTCTGAAAATACCTACGGCAAATGCCGATACCGTCAAAGTACCGGATGCCTTGTGGCGGATATTGCGGCTGAAATTCCTCGGCATTCTGCGCAATCCGCACAACCATAAAAACCTGTTTGCCCACCGCCTGCACCAAACGCTTCGGGCGCGGCTGCCGGAAGTCGGTTTTGAATTTGTCCGCTTGATCAGCAAACGCGACCCCAAGCGCATCGAAGCCATTATGCAGGACTACCGTTTTTCCTTTCTCGGCTATGTCGATTGGCTGGGCGGTCTTTACGGTATGTTGAGCGAAGGCGTGGCGCAGCCGTCGTTGTTTGAACGGCTGTTTTGCAATATCTTTGCCGAACCCGAAGCCGTGAAAATCGAATTGTTCCGCTATCTGGAAAACACGGGGCTGTGCCTGTTTGGCGACAGCAGTTTCTGCCTGCAAGCCTCATCCAAGCTATTCAGCATCGGCGTTAATATCTCGCACGATATGTTTGCCATCGTTCATCTGCAAGCTGACCGTTGGCACGCGTTTAAAAACACCTTTCATCACGACGCGCCCAAACTGCAAGGCCAAGTGCGGATTGTCGACGGCGACCAAACCCAAAGATTGCTGTTCAACCGACTGTGCATCCAGCAAGCCCATGAAGCCGTGTTCGGCCAAAGCCCGAATATCAAAGATTATTTAGAGGCCGTCTGAAACCCCAAACCAGAAGAAAGCATATGAAAATCACACCAATCCAAGCCCTAAACGACAACTACATCTGGATGATTCAAGAAGGCAACCATGCCGTCTGCGTCGATCCGTCCGATGCCACGCCGGTCTTAAAATTCCTTGTGCACAACCACTTGATGCTGGCGCAAACATGGATTACCCACCCGCACCCAGACCATACCGGTGGCGCAAAAGCGCTGCACAACGGCTTCTTAGAATCCCCAATCTATGGCGAAAGCGACATCGACGTGGCGACGCATACCGTCACCGCAGGTACGCAGTTCCCGTTTGGCGAAGGCTTGGTTACCGTTTGGGCGACCCCCGGCCATACCGACCGCCACATCAGCTATCTACTGGAAAATTCAGACGGCCTGCACGTTTTCTGCGGCGATACCTTGTTCTCCGCCGGTTGCGGCCGCGTATTTACCGGCACAATCGAGCAGCTTTACGACAGTTTCCACCGATTCAACCAGCTGCCCGAAGAAACGCTGTTTTATCCGGCGCACGAATACACCGCCTCCAACCTGCGTTTTGCCCAGCATATCGAACCGGACAATGCCGACATTCAGACGGCCTTGACCGCAGCCGAACACACGCCGACACTGCCTGTCAGCCTGGCGCACGAGCGCAAAGTCAACCCATTTTTCCGCATATACCTGCCACAAGTTCAAGCACGTGCCGAAGAATTGAGCGGACGAAAATTAAACAGCGAACTCGAAGTCTTCGCCGCTTTGCGTGAATTGAAAAATCAATTTTAATTGGGCTTAGTCCCTAATAAATAAGGCCGTCTGAACAATATCTGTTCAGACGGCCTTTATTATTTAGGGATTATTCCCACTCAATTGTGGCAGGCGGTTTACCGCTGACATCATAAACCACGCGGTTGATGCCTTTGACTTCGTTAATGATGCGGTTGGAAACGCGGCCGAGCAGCGAGTAAGGCAGCTCTGCCCAGTGCGCAGTCATAAAGTCGCTGGTAATCACGGCACGCAAGGCAACGACGTAATCGTAAGTACGGCCATCACCCATCACGCCGACGGATTTCACAGGCAGGAATACGGCAAAGGCTTGGCTGGTCAGGTCATACCAAGATGTGCCGTTTTCATCGGTAGTATTGCGCAATTCTTGAATGAAAATATCGTCTGCTTGACGGAGCAAGTCGGCGTATTCTTTTTTCACTTCGCCCAAGATACGCACGCCCAAACCGGGGCCCGGGAACGGATGACGGTACACCATTTCACGCGGCAGACCCAAAGCGACGCCCAATTCGCGCACTTCGTCTTTGAACAAATCACGCAAAGGCTCAAGCAGCTTGAGCTTCATGTTTTCAGGCAGGCCGCCGACGTTGTGGTGGGATTTGATGGCGTGGGCTTTTTTGGTTTTTGCGCCTGCGGATTCGATTACGTCAGGGTAAATCGTACCTTGCGCCAACCATTTGGCGTTAGTGAGTTTTTTCTCTTCAGCATCGAATACTTCGATAAATTCCGCACCGATGATTTTGCGTTTTTTCTCCGGATCGGTCACGCCGGCAAGTTTCGCCAAAAACTGCTCTTCTGCATCAACGTGAATCACGCGTACGCCCAAGTTGCGGGCAAACATATCCATCACCATTTTGCCTTCGTTCAAACGCAACAGACCGTGGTCAACAAACACGCAGGTCAGTTGGTCGCCGATAGCGCGGTGAATCAGTGCGGCCGCTACGGAAGAGTCCACGCCGCCGGACAAACCCAAAATCACTTCGTCACTGCCAACTTGTTCGCGGATTTTGGCAACGGCTTCCTCGATGTAGTTCGGCATGGTCCAGCTTGGTTGTGCGCCGCAAATATCCAAGACAAAGCGGTTCAACAACGCGCGACCTTGCTTAGTGTGGGTCACTTCAGGGTGGAATTGGATGCCGTAGAATTGTTTCTCAGCGTTTTCCATCATGGCAATCGGGCAAGACGGGGTATCGCCGATAACAGAGAAGCCGGTAGGCAGTTTGGAAACTTTATCGCCATGGCTCATCCATACGTCGAGCGTGTTTGGCGCATCGTCTTGAATGCCGCGTGTCAGCTCGCTGTCGATGGTTTTAACTTGTGCATAACCGAATTCGCGTTGGTTGCCCGGGGTAACTTCGCCGCCCAAGTGGTGCGCCATAAATTGCATGCCATAGCAAATGCCCAAGACCGGAATGCCCAAATCAAAAATGCCGGTATCGGCTTGATAATCGGATTCGTAAACGGAATTAGGGCCGCCGGAGAGGATGATGCCTTTCGGATTGAAAGCTTTGATTTCTTCCAAAGGCATGTCAAAAGAATGCAGTTCGCAGTAAACGTGGGCTTCGCGCACGCGGCGGGCGATCAGCTGGGTAACTTGCGAGCCGAAGTCGAGAATAAGGATTTTGTCTTGAGTCATGGCGGAAACTTTGCAAAATGTAA
>NZ_JBQCWY010000119.1:0-7667 GCF_051956955.1 Neisseria sp. P0021.S005
TTACGAATACTTCAACGGCAAAGACAACAGCCGCGAATGGCAGGAATTTAAAGCGCGTGTTGAAACCAGCCGTTTTCCTCGCAGTAAAAAACAACGGATTCTGCTGCAAAAATTCGACGAAGACGGCTTTAAAGAACGCAATCTGAACGATACGCGCTACGTCAACCGTTTCCTGTGCCAATTTATTGCTGACCGTATGCGGCTGACAGGTAAAGGGAAAAGACGTGTCTTTGCATCCAACGGACAAATTACCAATCTGTTGCGCGGCTTTTGGGGATTACGCAAAGTGCGTGCGGAAAACGACCGCCATCACGCCTTGGACGCCGTCGTCGTTGCCTGCTCAACCGTTGCCATGCAGCAGAAAATTACCCATTTTGTACACCATAAAGAGATGAACGCGTTTGACGGGAAAACCATAGATAAAGAAACAGGAGAAGTGCTGCATCAAAAAACACACTTCCCGCAACCTTGGGAATTTTTCGCACAAGAAGTCATGCTTCGCGTCTTCGGCAAACCGGACGGCAAACCCGAATTTGAAGAAGCCGATACCCCAGAAAAACTGCGCGCGTTGCTTGCCGAAAAATTATCATCTCGCCCCGAAGCCGTACATGAATACGTTACGCCACTGTTTGTTTCACGCGCGCCCAATCGGAAGATGAGCGGTGCACATAAAGATACTTTGAGATCTGCTAAACGATTTGTTAAACATAATGAAAAAATTAGTGTTAAACGAGTATGGTTAACCGAAATCAAGTTGGCCGACCTTGAAAATATGGTTAATTATAAAAATGGTAGGGAGATTGAATTATATGAGGCTCTTAAGGCACGTTTAGGGGCATATGGAGGTAATGCTAAACAAGCATTTGACCCTAAGGACAATCCGTTTTATAAAAAGGGGGGACAACTGGTTAAAGCTGTGAGGGTCGAAAAAACCCAAGAGAGCGGAGTCTTATTAAACAAAAAAAATGCTTATACCATTGCAGATAATGGAGACATGGTACGTGTTGATGTGTTCTGTAAAGTGGATAAGAAAGGAAAAAATCAGTATTTTATTGTTCCCATCTATGCTTGGCAGGTTGCTGAAAACATTCTTCCCGATATTGATTGTAAAGGATACCGGATTGATGATAGCTATACATTCTGTTTTAGCTTGCATAAGTATGATCTGATTGCTTTTCAGAAAGATGAAAAATCTAAAGTAGAATTCGCCTACTATATCAACTGTGATAGCTCTAATGGACGATTCTATTTAGCTTGGCATGATAAAGGCTCTAAAGAACAGCAATTCCGTATTAGTACCCAAAATCTTGTATTGATGCAAAAATACCAAATCGATGAACTGGGCAAAGAAATCAGACCATGCCGTCTGAAAAAACGCCCGCCTGTCTGCTAAATTAATCTATCCCTGTTTCAGACGGCCTGAAGCAGGGATTTTTTATATCAAAATAAGGGGAAAAACATGACTTGGCGCAGCCTGCTCATTCAAAATGGCGGCAAACTATCCTTGCAATGCCGGCAACTGCTGATTCAACAAAACGGCGAGTCCCATACCGTACCATTAGAAGACATCGCCGTTATCATCATCGAAAACCGCGAAACCCTGATTACTGCCCCGCTCCTATCAGCCTTAGCCGAACATGGCTCAACCCTGCTGACATGTGACGAACAGTTCCTACCCTGCGGACAATGGCTGCCTTATGCCCAATATCACCGCCAACTTAAAATCCTCAAGCTGCAGCTGAATATAAGCGAACCCTTAAAAAAGCAACTCTGGCAACATATCATCCGCCAAAAAATCCTAAATCAAGCATTTGTCGCAGACGAAACAGGCAATGATCTTGCCGCCAAACGGCTGCGCACTTTGGCAGTCGAAGTCCGTTCGGGCGATACAGGAAACCGTGAAGCCCAAGCTGCCGCCCTCTACTTCCAAGCCCTCTTTGGAGAAAAGTTTACTCGCAATGACAACAATGCCGTCAATGCCGCATTGAACTACACCTACGCCGTACTCCGTGCAGCAGTTGCACGCGCCCTGACTTTATATGGATGGTTGCCTGCATTAGGCTTGTTTCATAGAAGCGAACTAAATCCATTCAACCTCGCCGATGACTTTATCGAACCCTTACGCCCATTGGCCGACCTGGTCGTTATACATTTGCATGAACAAGGCCGTCTGAAAACTGATCTGACCTCCAATCTCAAACAAAACCTTATCAAGACCCTTCACTGTCAAATCTGTATCAAACGACAACATTTCAGCACCTTGGCTGCCATAGACAAAATGATTTCCTCATTTCAAGCCAGCGTAACCGATAAAAACGCCAAACAGCTGAAACTGCCTGAAATCTTGCCATTGAAAGAATACCAATATGAGTGAGGCCAAATTTATGAGGATTATCGTCTTCTTCGACCTACCGGTCACCACAACGGCAAAGCGCAAAGCCGCCAATCAATTCCGCCAGTTTCTATTAAAAGATGGATACCAAATGCTCCAACTTTCTGTATACAGCCGTATTGTCAAAGGTCGAGACTCGTTACAAAAACACCACAATAGGCTATGTGCAAACCTACCGCAAGAAGGTTCAATCCGCTGTTTGGAAGTAACAGAAAAGCAATATGCCACCATGAAACTGCTGTTGGGAGAGCTGAAAACCCAAGAAAAAAGGGTAAATTCCGACCAACTATTATTATTTTAAGCTCATTTTATTAGACAAAATAAAACGGGAAACCCTTATAGAATAAGGATTTCCCATCGAAGTATTGTAGCACTGCGAAATGAGAAAGGGAGCTACAACCAATGGTCTGTATGTTGTGTTGCCAGTTGAAATTGTAGCACTGCGAAATGAGAAAGGGAGCTACAACGCGACTGAGCCGATGAAGTTCGGCACTTCTATTGTAGCACTGCGAAATGAGAAAGGGAGCTACAACACTCACATTACGACAATAACGAAAGTGGCCATTGTAGCACTGCGAAATGAGAAAGGGAGCTACAACCGCTTCTGCTTTGACTATGGCCGAAGGTATATTGTAGCACTGCGAAATGAGAAAGATGCTACTTTAACATGCAATAGTAATTTACTGTCATTTTTGTATATTATTGTTTTTCCTGTTTATTTAGTTTTGCAATTTTTACAGAATGCAATTGGCCGCGCGAATATTTTACGATTATCCGCGTAGCTTTTGCGTTTTTGTTAAGGCTCTTTACGCTTGTTTGTACCGACTCGGATCGAAGTCGGTTTGGTTTTTGTGCAGATGATAGGCAATGACGAGTAGCTTTCTCATCAGGGCGCAGATAATAACCATCTTGGGCTTTTTGGCTTTTTGCAGTCTTTTGGTGAAGTCGGGAAAGTAATTTTGACGCATGGCTACCATGGCGGCCATGAAGAGGGCGCCGCGTAGTTTTCTGTTGCCATACCTTGTCAGCTTTTCTTTGCCGTTGACGCTTGTCCCTGATTTTTTCTGTTGCGGGCTCATGCCAGCGAATGCTGTAAAGTGGTTGGCGTTTTTGAAATGTGCGGTAAGGAGATGAACGGTTAGGTATATAGCCGTTGTTTGGCCGACTGATGGGATGGTTTGTAGGCGTTTGGCGGTTTCTTGAATGGCTTTGTCTGCTTTGGCCGTTTGTTTGATTTGGCCGTCCACGTCTTGCAGATGCTGGTTGAGTTCGTCTATCTGCTTTTGGTGGATTTGTTGTACAAAGCTGTCTTTTGCTGCTTTCAGCCTGTTTTTTTGTGCTGTCAGCTGTTCTTTCAGTTGGTTTTGCAGGCTCAACAGGCGTTTGAGGCTTTGGATGTTTTCAGACGGCCTTTTGTGCTTGGGTAGGTCTTTTGCTAGGGCGTTTTGACCAAATTCTGCTATTAGTTTTGCGTCTTGTTTGTCGGTTTTTGTTCGATTAAAACGGTAATCGGCATACCGTTTGATTTTTAGGGGATTGATAACGGAAACATGGTAATCATCGGCGAGGTTGTCGGCGACGGCTTCGTAGTAGTTGCCGGTGGCTTCCATGATGATGTAAATGTTTTGGCCGTCTTCGATACTTTGGCCGTTTATCCAATTTTTCAGGCTTTCTATGCCGTCTTGGTTGTTTTGGAACTTCTTATAGGCCGTTTGGCCGTCTATTAATGCGACTGCGTCAAATGTTTCTGCGGATATGTCGAGTCCTACGGTATTTCTCATATTTTTTCCCTTACTATGCAGGCTCTTGGCCTTTGATGCTACTCAAATTAAATATGAAAAAATCCGCCGTCCTTATCTTTCTCCCAATCTTGATGATTCGGGAACTTTCAGGCTCGGCGGATGTTGTCAGGGTTAGCTAGACCGCTGACGTTTTGAGTATATCAGATGTTTCAATCTCTTTGCTTTTCTATTCTTTCTTTTCTAAAATTGCGCTCTGCCGCGCGGCCATTGCTACTTGCTTCCTTTAAAAATCGCGGGATTTAGGTTTCTGCTCTTTAGATAGGTTTTTACGCCGCGCTTTTTAAAGGAATCAAGCAGCTTTTATTTAAAGGCCGTCTGAACTGGTTTCAGACAGCCTTTGTCATTGCGCGGATTCGACTACCGCGCCGCTTTGCGGTGTGAACTTTGCGCCTGCTTCTACATATCCGTCATACATAAGGTTTTGAGGGCTTTGGCCGCCTAGTGATGCGACTTGCACGCCTGCGCTAGTATCCGACGCGGATGGCGCTGTCTGCGCTTGGTTTGAGCTGTGGTCGGACTCTTTGTAGGGATTAAACGGCAGGCCATTATGGGCGTAGTCTTTGCACATTGCCTTAGTGATTTCTTTCAGCGGTGTACCTTGCGATGAATAGCAGGTACATCCGCTTTTGCCACCATCAACACAGCCGACGGGGTACTCAAATGTTTTAACTTGTCGGACGCCGTTATAGATGGGTTTACTTTCGGGCTTTTCGGCAAGAACAGGGACAAAATCTTCAGGTTTGAGGTTTTGCCCCTGAATTCCACTTTGCGGCATCATTTCTTTTTGGTTTTCAGGGTCAAGCGGATTTTTGAAACCTGTATCTTCTTTTGCTGCTTCGGCCTTTGCCGTTATTCCTGCTTTTTCTTTATAACCCTGATACATCTTATAGCCCATGAATCCGACCAAACCTAAGATACACGGCAGGATAAACAACATGGCGATTATGATGTAATACCACCTTGATTTGACGTGCGAATGGGCGGTATGCACTTCTGCAGATTTGTAGTATTCAAGAACCTCTTCCCTAATTTTATGCGAACTGGACAAGGCGTTTCTTGATTGCTGTGTCGGGTTTAAAGCTACTTCGTTCCATTCAAGCCTTGTCAGTCCGCCCATTTTGTTTGCAGCTATATGGATATGCTTGTTCACGACTTCGCGCAGATTCACGTCAAGCAGCTTGGGCGATTGTGTGATTAGTATCATGTCGATACCGTAATGGCCGTGAATGTTCAAAAAGGCGACGTTTTCAGGCATTTTTGAACCGCTGGAACGTGTCGGAAACAAATATTGCACTTCGTCATAAATGACAACTGAGCCGATATTCTCTTTCCATTTCAGCCATTCATACATGTCTTCCCAGCTATGACCTTCCGGCGGTTGATGATGGTCTATCAAAAGGCCGTTGATGTTGGAGAAGATTTTACGGCCTTTATAATAGTCATCAAACATAAGCAGTTCGACGGCAAAGGCGGTTTTGCCGATTCTTGGTTTTCCTGTTATCAGGGTAATGGCGGCCATCTTTATCCTTTCTTGCCAAAGCTTAATTTAGACAGAGTTTTAAACGTAACGACAAAAGCGAGCATTCCGAACATGATGTTCAGAACAACGCCGCCACCTGCAATGTAAAAAATTTGGATCGCTCCGGCGGGAACTGCGCCCATACTGCTTATAAACTGATTTTTAAGATTGCTCATAAGGGCATCAAAACCAACATAAGTAATAATAGACACCCCTAAAGCAGTCAGAATGTATTTGACAACATGATTTATCAAATATGGAGCAAGAGCAGCTAAAAATTTCATAAATCCCCCTATGCGTTATTTCTGACAACTCTAGACACGAAGAACGAAGCCACCAGCCAAGCCATAGCGATAATAAAGGGTCTAATCATGGCAGCTAAATTACACGCAGGCTCAAGACTGATTCTGTATTCAGCACCCAATGCCTGAAACGTTACCGGAGCAGGGCATTCGCCATACTCTCTAAAAGTATTGTCAGGTGTGAAGTTCAAATCTATTTGTTCTTCGGGAATCTCTAAATCAGGTTCTTCTTTTTCGGGCAATTCGTCGCAGGCCAAAATATTCGGAAACACTTTACAAAGCAAACCTCCGTCTTCTTTGGGCTTGTCATCCTCTTTAGGTCCTTCATCTTTTTTTGGATCGTCTTTGCTGTCAGGGTCGGGCTTATCGTCGGGTTTTGGATTGTCTTTGCCGCTAGGGCTGTCGTCAGGATCTGGTTTTGGCTTATCGGACGGGCTACCGTCAGGCGTTGGGTCTGGTTGAGAGCCAGGCTTGCCATTTTCTCCCGGTGTAGGTGTTGAGTTGGTTTTAGGAGCTGCAGGGCTGCCCGGTGTGAGGTCGGGACGCGGGGTTGTGATTACCGTTGCGTTTGTTTTGCCGTTTGAATCTTGACCGAAAGTAATGGTAATTTGCACCGGCTTGCCATTTTCGGGAGTGACAGGGCCAATGGTTACAACTGTACCGGCAGGGACTTTGATATTTTCTTTATATTCAGGTTTGCCCGTACCTTCTACAAAAGGGGTAGGATTTCCGTCAATTATAGAAGTGGCAATATTTAAAAATTCATCCTCTTCTAAAATTTTTGTTAAAGCTCTATTTTGAAAATAATAACCATATCGAGATTGTTTACTAGTTTCACAGGCTACTCCATCGAGCCAAAAACAATTTATAAAATAAATACCTGGTTCATTAGGTTTTATGACATTATCAAAATACTTTTTAAATTCTGATTCAACTTGCATTACTAATAATTGTTGAGCTTGTTTTTCACTAACGCCACCTTTACTTAATGCACGCATAACAGATGTATCAACGCCTACACAGGAATCTTTATCAATCGTACATAAAGCATCTTTATAAACTTTTAAATACTCGTTGCTTACATCATTGTATTCATATCCAGCAGATTCAAGAGACGGATTAACGGCCTGATAGGCATCATAAGCATATGAAGCAGCACCAACATAAGGAGCAGCTTTTAAAGCAAGTTTTGCACCTGCTTTTACCAGGCGAAATGCGCCTGAAAGGACGGCTTTTCGAGATACTTGGGCTTCTATCGTTACGGGTACAGTTGAGGCGGAACGGAGACCGGTAGAGGCTTCGCGAACATGAAGTGATTTGTCGAATCTAGACTGATACTCTTGATCAATTCCACCACCAATAATTTTCCAAGGTCTGAAACCATTTTCATTAAATTTTTCAGTCAAAGGATAGGCTAATTTACCGTTTCTAACTTGCAAATCACCAGCAAAAGATTCAAAGCTCAAACCTAATAGAAAAATTATTGTCAAAACCCGTAACATTTATTTCACCATTTCCAATAGTGAAAACTGAATTATCTTTAAATAAAACTTCAAAACATGCCTTATTGAAATTTATTCTATTAAAAAAATTCTGACATTTATCTAAAGAGAATTTTTTCAAATATCCAGTTTCTTCTAAATATGAATAAA
>NZ_JBQCWY010000120.1:0-7631 GCF_051956955.1 Neisseria sp. P0021.S005
AGATAAAACAGTCCGGCAAACCAAGAAATCACAAAAAATATGTGTAACAGCTTAAACCACAAATACATTTCAGACGGCCCCAAAACCTAAAACCATTATTTTATCCGCAATACGGCCCGAGCCAAAACAAAATAGTCAAAACAATCCGATTTAGTGCGCCGCAACAATGTGTTGCAGGCGCGATTTTACCCAAAAACCAAATTGTAAATTTCGCAACAATATGCAAGTTAATATATGCACAATGCAAAAAACTTGTTAAAATCCTATGCTATTTAATTATAAAAACATTATGGACGGAAAACATGAAACAATTTGAAATCAGCAACAGCGTCAGGAAAGAGCTTAGCAACTACCTGAATACGCACAATCTAAACCTCAAAGCCGCCATGGACAACGAAACAACCAATGGCGAAGTCGCGGCCATCGTTCACGCAGGATTGCCGGCGATGATTCGGAAAATCTATTCTTTGGAAAAAATGAAAACCTTTTTCTGGACGAAAAAAGATTTGATGATGGAATTTATCAATATGCGTTTGGCTGCCGGCGATAAAAAAGGCAAAAACTAATTTTAGCGATGGGCAGGGGGAGATAGGGGTTTGAAATGCGGACTTCTGTTTTTCTCGAAGTCTTGTTAGGGATAGGTGTACTCATTGTTCCTAATAAATTTTGACAACCGAAAGGTCGTCTGAAATTCAAATGATAGGGCATGGGAACATGCCCTGTTTTTATGGGCGGTTGGTCTGCATTGGGAAAATATTGAGCTTGGCAATCATTGCGGCGTTCCGCGCCGGGTAGTTTTATCGGTTGAATGGTTTTATTTGTTTTGCTGAACATATTGAATGGATTATAAAAAGGCCGTCTGAAATATTTCAGACGGCCTTTAGCGTTGAATCAGCAATTAAAACGGCGGATTTTCAAATCAAGCTGCGTTGTCGAAACCGCTGTGGCGGAGCAGGGCATCCAGGCTTGGTTCGCGGCCGCGGAAGGCTTTGAAGGATTCGGCTGCGTTGCGCGAACCGCCGACGGCCAGTATTTCTTTCCAGAAGCGGCGGCCTGTTTCGGCAACATCGTCGCTTTCTTCAAAAGCGGCGTAAGCGTCCGCGCTCAAAACTTCCGCCCATGCGTAGCTGTAATAGCCTGCGGAGTAGCCGCCGGCGAAGATGTGGCTGAAGCTCAAGGCAAAGCGGTTGTATGCCGGCGGTTGGGTTACGGCGACTTCTTGGCGCACTTTGTCCAAGATTTGCGGCCATTCTTTCAGACGGCCTTCATCTTCCTGATGGTAGATTTCCATGTCGAAGAGGGCAAATTCCATTTGACGGACGAGGAACATACCGCGTTGGAAGTTTTTAGCCGCGTGCATTTTGTCGAACAGCTCTTTCGGCAATACCGCGCCGGTTTCTTCGTGCGAGGACATTTGCGCCAATACGTCGTATTCCCAAACGAAGTTTTCCATGAATTGGCTGGGCAGCTCGACCGCGTCCCATTCGACGCCGTTGATGCCGGATACGCCCACTTCGTCAACTTGGGTCAACAAGTGGTGCAGGCCGTGGCCGGTTTCATGGAAGAGGGTGATGATTTCGTCGTGGCTCAAACGCGCTTCTTTGTCGCCGACCGGCGGGGTGAAGTTGCAGACGAGGTAAGCAGTCGGCAGTTGCAGCGTACCGTCGGCGAAACGGCGGCGGCTTTTGTAGCCGTCCATCCATGCGCCGCCGCGTTTGCCTTCGCGTGCGTACAAGTCCATGTAAACGCCGCCGATGGTTTGGCCGTCTTGTTTCAGCTCGAAATAGCGCACGTCTTTGTGCCAAACGGGGACGGTTTTTTCAGCCAGCTCGATGCCGTAGAGTTTTTTGATTTGGGCAAACAGGCCTGCCAATACTTTGCTGATAGGGAAGTATTTTTTCACTTCGGTTTCGCTGAAGGCGTATTTGGCTTGACGCAGTTTTTCGGCGGCGTAGCTCAAATCCCAAGATTGCGGATCTTCGATATTCAGGCTCTCGCGTGCAAAGGCTTTGATTTCGGCAAAGTCTTTTTCGGCAAACGGTTTGGCGCGGCGGGCAAGGTCGTGCAGGAAGTTTAAAACCTGTTCGGGCGTGTCGGCCATTTTGGTTGCCAGCGACAGCTCGGCGTAGTTTTTGAAACCGAGCAGTTTGGCGGTTTTCAATGCGTTTTCGAGAGTGCGGTCGATGTTGGCCGTATTGTCGAATTTGCCGTCGTCAGACAATTCGCTGGCGCGGGTAACGTAGGCACGGTAGATTTGTTCGCGCAGTTCGCGGTTGTCGGCGTATTGGATGACGGCGAGGTAGTGCGGAATTTGCAGGCCGATTTTGTAGCCTGTTTTACCTTCGCTTTGCGCGGCGGCGGCAAACATGGCGAGGGAGTCTTCGGGAATGCCGGCAAGCGGCGCGGCATCGTCAAAGTGAATGCCGAAAGCGTCGGTTGCGTCTTGGATGTTTTGTGCGAATTTGGCACCCAGTTGCGCGCCTTCGGTTTGCAGTTGCGCCAGTTCTGCCTGCTGTTCGGGCGGCAATTCGGCACCGCTGAGGACGAAATCGCGCAAGTCGTGGTTGAGCTTGGTTTGCTGCGCCGGGGAGAGGGTGTCGAATTCGGCAGAGTTTTTGATGATTTTAAAGCGGTTGTACAACTCGATGTCTTGACCGATTTCGGTGAAGAAGATGGTGATTTCTGGCATCAATTCGTTGTATACGGCACGCAATTCGGGCGTGTCGACTACGGAGTTGAGATGGGAAACCACGCTCCAAATGCGGCCGACGCGTTCGGTAATGTCGGTCAGTTTTTCGACGGTGTTGGCCCAGTCGGTGTGCGTTTGCGCTTTGATGGCGGCGATTTGTTCGCGCGCTTCGGCAATGGCGGTTTGCAGGGCGGGTTTGATGTCTTCGGTTTTGATTTGGTCGAAACGGGGTTCTTCGCCCAAGTGGAGCAGGACGTTGTCGCTCATATGGTTTCTCCTGAATAAGATGGATTCAGACGGCCTTGTGGCCGTCTGAAAAGAAAACGATAGGCGTTATATGGTGGCAGACAGGCAGAATTAAAGTGTCCTGCCTTCCTGTCGGCCAATCTTATTCTGCGCCGCGCGGATTGGCGTGCAATGGCGCAGCCAGCTCGAGGCGCATGGTGGTGCCTTCTGGGGCATAAACCGCATTGGCAACATTGGTTTGCAGGGATTCGGCAAACGAGCCGCGATACACTTTTGCGCCTTGGTGGGTCAGGTTGGATTGCACGTCGACGTACACTTCTCCGCCGATTTGACGCCAGAGGTAGCAGAAGGTGTAGTCTTCAGACAGGTAGCGTTTGCTTTCGGGATCGACCATGCAGTCGAAGAAGCGGTAGTGCAGGCCTTTGTTTTCCGGGCTGTAGTCGCTGTCGGAGACGTAGTTCAACTCGGGGTAGGCCTCTATCATTTTTTCAAATACGCTGCGTTTGATAACCATGAAGCCGGTTGGCGCGTCATGGACTTTCATAAAACCGTCTTCATCGACTTTCAATACGATTTCACCGTTTTCATCTTTGTCGTTGGTGTTGACGGTGTAAGAAGTGTACATACGCTCAAAATCGGCTTGGGTCATGCCGGCCGGAAGGCCTGCTTTCGGCCAGTTTTCGCGTTTGAGCGGATAAACGCCGGCTACAACGTCTTTATCGGCCAAGAGCAGGCGGTAGAATGAGTCGGGAGAGAAGCCGATGTCGGAGTCAATCCAGAATAAATGCGTCCATTCTTTGTTTTCCAAAAATTTGGCCACGCAGTTGTTGCGCGCGCGCGTAATCAGGCTTTCGCCGCGCTGCATCATTACTTGCAGCGGCAGGCCGAGGGAGGCGTTGGTGTGGACGATGTTCAGAAGCGAGAGGGTGTAGTTGTGGAAATATTTGCCGTCATGGCTGGGGGTCATAATGACGGGATACATTTCGGCAAGGGCTGATTCGGGCAACATGACTTTTCCTTATTGTTGATTGTGAACTTCATTATTGTAAGGGATTTAATTGTATCAATAAACAAACCGTACTATTTTGTTTGGTTGATCAGTCGGTATTGCGTGCGCAAAAATTCGTCTAAGACGGCCTGTTGTATTTCCAGCCGTTTGGAAACGGGGGAGGCGAAGCGTACGATGATGTGGTACACCTTGTCATCATGCGGCACGCGGGACACGCGCGGCTGGGCGGCGGGGGTAATAAAGAGTTTTTGCGCTTGAACGTTTTCCAAATATTGTTGGATAACGGGAACATAGGCTGCGCACAAGGGCTCAAGAACGGCTTTCAGACGGCCTATGATTTCGTCCGAATCCAAATGAATCGGCACGGGGATTTCCACCGTATGAATCACATAATTGCCCAAAATATTGTCGCGGCGCACGGTGTGGCTCAGAAGCAGGCTGTTGGGAAACGAGAGCGTTTTGCCGGAAAGTTGGCCGATCAATGGATTAGGGCCGATTTGCATCATCAGCGTGTTCAGCATATTGATATCGACCACCCGTCCGCGCAGGCCGTTGATTTCGATGTAGTCTCCGATGGAGTATTGTTTGGTTACCGAGCGCAGGATGCTGCCGGACAAACACATAATCAGCTCTTTGGTTGCCACCACAATCGCCGCGGCCACTGCAAACATCGACAAGGCCAAAGTTTGAATCTGCGCCGCCCAAATCATCGCCAGCCCGAGCAGGATCAGCAACATGGTCACGTTGCGGCTGAACACCAGCGAGCGGCGTTTGTTTTCAATGCTCAAATCCGGATGGCTGCGAAAATGCGCCGAGAGCAAAATGCTGCGCCCGGCAATGACGGCCACAATCATCAATACCGACATCAATGCCGATTTAATGATTTCTTCACTGACAGGCAAAGCGTTCAGCCATTCATGCATGGTGTTCCACATAATCCTGTTTCCTTTCCCTTCTTAGGCCGTCTGAAAACCCACGCGTTCAAAAATTTCTGCCGCACACGCTTCCGATACCGCAAACAAAGTTGCCACGCTGCCCAAAGCCCGTTGCGTAGCCGCACTCAAATCATCACGGCACACTTCGCCCAGCCACTCAACCGGCCGCACCAGCGACATTTTTTCATCGTCCCATTGCGGACAATGTACCGCGCCGCCCGTAATCCTGCCGACCCGATAACGGCGCAAAGCAGGCGAGTAGGTCAGTACGGCATCTCCATCAGCCAATTCGTTGACAAACCGCCACACCTGAGCCGCGCCCGATTGCGCCGTTCTCAACTTCACATCCGGTACGGCCGAACGGTAAATATCGGTCAGCTCCTCACGGCCAAAACCCTTGGCCGCCGCTTCGGCCAGCATAGGCCAGGCCAATGCCGCAACACCGCGTTCAAAAAATACATCATAAAGCGCACCTTGCGTGCTGCGAACCATATAAAGTTTGGCTTGTTTTCCCATTACAGTACCTGTTTGTTTGAAGGATTCATCCCTTTGTTTCCATGTTACCTGTTACGGCTGAAAAATTCGATATTTTACATTGCCGGAAGGGTTTGAAGTTCTCGCTGAAAATAAATGAATTATAGATGAAAGGCCGTCTGAAAAATAAAATAGGCTTATATATCAACAGATGATATAGCGTAACAATATATTAATAACTGTAAAATTATTTACGTTTGCATCAAAAAAAGATAAGATGGAATAATCAATCGAGAAAGATTGCTATTCACTGAACATTAGGAGAGAAAAATGACCTGTAAAACCCACGAACATCATGACCACGTTCACAGCGCAAACTGCGGCCACACTGCCATCAAACACGAAGGCCACGTCGATTATCTGCACGACGGCCACCTGCACCATGAGCACAACGGCCACTACGACAAGCATGCTCTGAGCGTCAATGAAACCAACCCTGACGGCTGCCATCCGGTTGACACCTGCCACGGCCACGTTCACGGCGAAGGTTGCGGCCACGAAGCCGTACCGCACGGCGATCACGTTGACTACATCGTCAACGGCCGTCTGCATCACCAACATGGCGACCACTGCGACGACCACGGCCCGGTTGAAATCGTTAAATAAAACTGTTTTTCAGACGGCCTTTAATATGGAGCATCTGTAGGGAAAGGGGGGGTATTTTCACCCCCTTTTCATATATATTGTCGTACCCTACACTAAAACAGCCATTATTATGTTTGACATCATATTTGTATTGGTATTCGGCAGGCTCCAAGCCTCCGGAACACTGAATTTTCCCGATAGGCTTTATCCCATCTGGAAATGGGCGCTAGGCGCAGGCATGCTTTATGCCACGATAGGGACAATGCTGGGATACGCTTTCTCCGGTTCCTTCTCCCTAGTCAGCTTTTTGCTGATTATTGCCTTGTCATCAACCTGGTTCTCTCTGTATTTCAAACTGTTGCGGCTTACCGCCTCAAAAACTGTACTGAACCAATGTATTTACTGGGTGCTGGGTATTGTTTCGGCATTGTCGTTCCCCTTTATTGTGGGCTACTTTTCCCTATTGGCCAAAGGCTTTGTACAATAAACTTTTCAGATAATCTCCCTATACAATAAGGTCGTCTGAAAGCCTGAATCTTTATCTGATTTATGTTTTTAAAGCGCTTTTTAAATTAAAGGCCGTCTGAACGTATAGTTTCAGATGGCCTTTAGTTTTACCAATTCACGCGGACGGCCCTGCTGCCGAGCAATGTTTCCAGTTCGTCAAACAAGGCGGTGCTTGGCGTTACCATCCATTTTGGCGCAATTTTCAATTTGCCTGATGCTTTGCCGTTGCTGTACGACAGTTGCAGCGGAATGTGCGACGTGTCGGGCAGGCGGTGGGCGGTGAGGATGGCGGCGAGGCGTGCGATATCGTGGCCGGGGGCGAGGACGAGGCTGAGGCTGCGGGCGTAGCGTTCGCGCGCCATTTGCAGGGTCATGACTTGGTTTGCCATAATGCGCAGACCGTCGCCGCCGCCGTAGTCGTTGCGGCTGACTTTGGATTCGATAATCAGCACTTGGTCGGATTTGAGGTAGTCGGCGCAGTTTTCCAGCGTGTGGCCGCTGACCATGATTTCCACCAGACCGCTCAAATCTTCAAGGCTGACGAAGGCGATTTTGCCGCGTTTGCCCATCATGGTGCGCACAGCGGTAACGAATCCGGCGAGGCGTACGCTGTCTTGCGGTTTCAGACGGCCCAATTTGGTCGGGGCGATTTGGCGGACTTCTTGGGCATACGGGCCGAACGGGTGGCCGGACAGGTAAAAGCCGATGACGGTTTTTTCTTCGGCGAGTTTTTCCGATTCGCTCCACATGGGCGCGTCGATGAGCTGCACCGGTTCAATGGCGTCTTCCATCATGTCGAAAAGTCCGCCCTGATTGACGTTGGCGGCTTTTTGGTCGGCGTTGCTCATGGCAAGGTCGATGTTCGCCAAGAGCATGGCGCGGTTGGGCTCGATGCTGTCGAACGCGCCGCCGCGTATTAGGGCTTCGAGGGTGCGGCGGTTCATGTGTTCTTTGCCGACGCGCTCGCAGAAGTCCAAGAGGCCGGTAAACTTGCCGCCACTTTGCCGCGCGGCGATGATGGATTCGACGGCGGCTTCGCCCGTGCCTTTAATCGCGCCGAGTGCGTAGCGGATTTTCATGTTCGGATACGGCGTGAAGCGGTAGTCGGATTCGTTGATGTCGGGCG
>NZ_JBQCWY010000121.1:0-7544 GCF_051956955.1 Neisseria sp. P0021.S005
CGAAGCCGTTTTGATAGCCGTAAACCGCCGCGTTGCCGGTTGAGCCTTTATTGCTGCTCAAGCCCGCGCCGAGTTTGAAACCGAAAGGTTTGCCGTCGGTCAGCAGGTCTTTCGCGTCAACCGTCGTTACGCGGATGGTACCGCCGACCGCGCCCAAGCCCGCGCTTGCCGCGCCTGTGCCTTTTTCGACGTTGATGCTTTTCACCAAAGCAGGATCAAGCTGGAAGCGGCTTTGGTGGTGGAAGATTTTTGTGGATTGGCTGGTGTTGTCGACTTCTAGGTTAATTTTGTCTTCACCAACGCCGCGGATGCTGTAAAACTGCGCTACGCCGTTGCCGCCGCCGACATCCATACCGATTTGATCTTTCATGACTTGTTTCAAATCGGTCGAAGTTTCGCGGTCGAGCTGGTTGCGGGTTACACGAGTCGGTACGGCAGTACCGGTGACCTTAATTTCATTCAGCTCGGCAGTTTCTGCGGGTTGCAAATTTTCGGCATGAGCGAAGCTTGTTGATAATGCGAGTGTAATGATACTAAGGCGGAATACAGGAGAGTAGACCTTATTCATGATTTTTCCTAAGTAAAAAATTGACTGCTTATTCTAATTGTTATGATAATGATTATCAAATTCTTAATGGATATTAATAAATATATTCTGTTTTATTCCAGTCTCAAATTAATAGGATTTTTATAAAAATCAATTAGTTTATATTTTAGTTAAATTTGGTAAAGATTCTTTGGTTGGGAAATGGGTTGAGTCTTACTTTTTCCGAGAGGGAGAGAAAGGATAGCTTGAATATCCGTCAATAAAGAATTTTATCTATCAGTGTTTTATTTAAAAGGCCGTCTGAAAAATATTTTTCAGACGGCCTAAATATTTATGTTTTACAACAAAGGGCTCATTAGACGGACGGCATTTTCCACAAGGCCGCGGAGTTTGGAGCGTTGTTGCCATGATTTGATGGCAATGTAGCTGCTGCTTTTAAGGTAGCTGCGCTGTAGGTGGCAGATTTGTTTGGTGGTATCGCGATCGTAGATGGCGAGGCTGATTTCGAGGTTGAGGAAGAAGCTGCGCATGTCCATGTTGACCGTGCCGAAGAGGGAGTAGTCTTCGTCAATGGTCATGGTTTTGGCATGTAAGAGCCCACCTTCAAACATGGCAATTTTGACCCCGGCTTCCAGCAACATAGGGTAGTAGGCGCGTGAGGCGTAGCGTACCATCAGTGAATCGACTTTGGCTGGCAGTATCAGGGTCACTTTGACGCCGCGTTTGGCGGCAACGGTTAATGCCATGAGAAGCGGCTCGTCGGGGACAAAGTAGGGAGTGGTAATCGTGATTTGTTTGGTGGCGGCATAGATGGCGCTGATGATGGTTTCGTAGATAACGAAGCTGCCTTGCTCGGGAGCGGATGGAATGATTTGGGCAACAATATCGCCTTGCTGCATTTTTTCGGGAAGGATTTTAGGTAGCAGGCTTTGGGCTTGATTGAGGTATGTTTGTACGTTTTGGAGGTTTTCATCGGTTTCGACGGCAAGGTCGGCGAAGAAGACGGCAGACAGTTCCAAAACCATAGGCCCTGTACAGCGCATCATGACATCTACCCATTCTCCGACGCCGGAGTTTTGTTTGAAATAGCGGGGGTCGACAAGGTTGAAGCTGCCTGTGTAACCGATTTTGCTGTCGATAACGAGGATTTTGCGGTGGTTGCGCAGATCGGTGCGCGTGAATAGTGTACGCCAGATGCCGACAGGTAATGAGGTATGTACTTCAACGCCTGCTTGGCGCAGTATCTCTACCCAGTCACTTTCAAAAAAGCTCCTGCTGCCGACGGCATCAGCCAGAATGGCACAGTCAACGTCCCGATCTGCGGCGGCAAGAATTTCATTTAAAATTTCTTCGATGCGACCTTTGGGCTCGATAATGTAAAAGGCCAGCAGGCAGGAATGGGTTGCGGCGCGTATGTCCGTAAGCATGCTGTCGATGATGGCATCGGTGGTTGAGAGCAGGCTCATGGCGTTGCCTTTGGTGGCACCCAGCCCCGTTCCTTTTTCGGCAACTTTACTGATGCCGTGGTAACGTGATTTGACTTGGTCGGCAATGTCGAGATAGATATCGGCTAGATGGGTGGCGGCAAAGTTGCGGTAGAAGCGGTTCATTTCGCCGGTACGTTTGGCGCGGGCCGTGCCGAGACGCGGCTCGCCGATAAGGATGTAGGCGATGGTTCCGAACACGGGGAAAAGGAAGAGGATAATTAGCCAGGCAAAGGTTGAGCCGATATTTTTTTGTTTGTACAACACGCGCAGCATGCAGACGAGTGCGGCGCAGGTGTGGGCGAAGATAAAAATTTCGGTCCAGGTGATGTCTTTTAAAAAATTCATATTCGGTAGAGGGAGTGGATGTGTTTTTAAGTTTGAAGGTGTCAGCTGATAAGCTTCAGATATTAAGTATATAGAAAAACCGTCTAAAAACAAATTTACACGATAATCGTGTTTTTTGTTTTCAGACGGCCTTTGAGTTGCTTTAATTAACGGTGATACTGACGGGACAATTCGTGTACGGTATTGACCAAAATTTTAGCGTGTTCCGGATTGGCGTGTTGGTTGATACCGTGGCCGAGGTTGAATACATGGCCGCTGCCGTTGCCGTAGTCGGCGAGGATGCGTGCGACCTCGGTGCGGATAGATTCTGGTGTGCCGAAGAGGGCAAACGGGTCGAAGTTGCCTTGCAGGGCAACTTGTTCGCCGACGCGACGGCGTGCTTCGCCGATGTTGCAGGTCCAGTCCAGGCCCAATGCGTCTGCGCCGATTTCTGCCATGCTTTCCAGCCATAAGCCGCCGCCTTTGGCAAATACGATAACAGGCACGCGGCGGCCTTCGCTTTCGCGTTTGAGTCCGGCAACGATTTGTCGGATGTACTTCAGGCTGAATTCTTTAAATGCGGCATCGCTCAACACGCCGCCCCAAGTATCGAAAATTTGTACGGCTTGTGCGCCGGCATCGATTTGGGCATTGAGATAAGCGGTAACGGCTTGGGCGTTGGTGTCGAGGATTTTATGCAGTAAATCAGGGCGCGAATACATCATTGTTTTGATGGTGCGGAATTCTTTGCTGCTGCCGCCTTCGACCATGTAGCAGGCGAGTGTGAACGGGCTGCCGGAGAAGCCGATGAGTGGCACGCGGCCGCCCAGTGCTTTACGGATGGAAGTTACTGCGTCAAAGACGTATTGCAGTTTTTCCATATCGGGAACTTGCAGTTTGGCAATGTCGGCTTCGTGTTGCAAGGCACGTTCAAATTTCGGGCCTTCGCCTTCGGCAAAATACAGACCCAAACCCATGGCGTCGGGTACGGTCAGAATGTCGGAAAACAGAATCGCTGCGTCCAGATCAAAACGTTCTAAAGGCTGGATGGTAACTTCGGTTGCCAGCTCGGTGTTTTTACACAAATCGAGAAAGCTGCCTGCGCGTGCGCGTGTGGCTTTGTATTCAGGCAGATAGCGTCCGGCTTGGCGCATCATCCAGATGGGCGTGTATTCGACAGGCTGTTTGAGCAGGGCGCGGAGGAAAGTGTCGTTTTTCAGAGCAGTCATGATAAATAGGCTTTCTGATTTGGTGTGTTGGACAAAGTTCAGACGGCCTTAGATATGTATTGAGGCCGTCTGAAATGATTAAATGATTGGTTCTGTTGTAGATTTCATATTATCGCTTAATGCGAAATCAGCACATTAATTTGGTTGGGGAAGGGCTGCCGGATGTTCTTCTTCGGCCACGCTTTCCAAAACCAGATTGCGTTGTTCTTGCGCTTTTTGCGGCTGATCGGTTTCATCAAACACGCGAGCCAAGACCAAATGCGCAGATACGCTGGGTTGCAGGGCAATGCTGGCTTCGAGGTAGCCTTGGGCTTTGCCCCAAAGTTTGCGTCCGTAAGCCAGTTGGCCAAGATACATCAACAGTGGTGCATTGTCCGGTTGTTCCTGCAACCAAGAATCTGCCAAATCAATGGCTTTTTGCTGGTCGCGCTCGCTTAGGAAACGAACGGATTCGACAAATGCTTCCAAAAGCTCGGGCTGGCGGTTTTGCGGATAATGGTTTTTTACCCATTTGACCGCTTCGGCATACAAGCCCAAGCGCTCGTATTTTTCGGCAATCGCGACGCACAATTCGCCAGACTTCACACTTTCGGGAATCTGTTTCAAACAGGCTTTCAGACGGCCTGCATCGGTTACTTCGCTCAAGAGGCGGCGATATGCCCAGTTCTGATACTGTTCTGCTTCGTAATCGTTGATAGCGCCGGCTTTGACCAGTTTTTCCGCTTTTGCCAAGACATCTGAAGCATCGCCGTGATCAAAGGCATAACGCAATTGCAGGCGCACCAAGCGGCTTAAGTTGCCGTTGATTTTGGCTGCGGCTTCAAGATTTTGTGCGGCAGTCGGATAATCGCGGCAGCCCAGTGCGGATTCAGCCAGCAAAAGATGACGGGAAAGCTGTTGTTTTTGCGGAAGGTGTTCGATTTCGTGCAGGTAGCGGTCGCGCAGTTCGAAGTTTTCCATTTGGTCGGCCGCGTGCGCGCCCAACATCAAAGCCAGGGTACGGTTGTCGCCTGCTTCTTTGTTTTGCAAGACTTTGGCGGCTTCTTGTTCGGCTTTTTCAAAACGGCCTTCAAAATATGCCAAACCTGCGCTGTTCAAAGAGGCGGAAGCCTGACGGCCTTTGCGGGCAATGCCGAAGCGTTGCATACGCGCTGGAATATTTAAGAGGCCGAACACGAATTTAATCAGGAAATACAAGACGAATACGCTCAACAGCAGGCCTAAAACAAAGGCATGCAGATTGATACGCAGCATGGTTTGCTCAACCACGACATACACGTTACCTGTATAAATGCCGGAAGCCAACGCTAAACCAACGGCGGCGGCAAACAGAATGACAATCCAAACGACGGTTTTCATGCTTGCTCTCCTTTAATTTTGGCAGCAGGCTTGGTTTGGTTTTGTGGTTTGGCAGCTTCGGCGGCCGGTTCTTTTTTGTTTTCAGACGGCAAAGCAGGTGCTTCCAGAGATTGAGGGGCAGAAGCGGCAGCCGGTGCGGCAGTCGTGGCTTGTTCGGTAGCTGCAGCCGGAGCGGAAGCGGTTTTCTCGGCAGCTTGGGTTTGCGTAGCTTCTTCGGTCGTCATTTGTGTACGCGAACCTTCTTGATAAGCACGAACGGCGCTCAAGCTGGCTTTCAGGCTGTCGTCTGAAATCATGCGGACATCAAGGGCTTTGAGTTCGGCCAACTCTTTCAACCATGACTGGGTAGCAGGGGATTTGCTGTCGAAGTATTGCTTCACGGTTGCTTCAACGTTGTTCAAATCGCTTTGGTACACTTCGCCATTGTGTTGCAACAGGGCAATGCGCGCATCCAAAAGGCGTAGGCGCAGGTTTTCACGGATGAAGTAGGTTTGTTCGGGCGAAATCAACATGGCGTCGTTGCTGTCCAGATGACGGACTTCAACCAAGCCTTTGAGGGCATTGAGGGATTTCTCCCATGTGTTTTCCCACCAGGTTCCTGAATTGGTGGCTTCGACAGGCGCGGCACCTGGTTTCAATACGCCGTCCAAGACTAAAGGCAGGCCGGAAATACCGGTTTCCAAACGGTCGATACGCAAGGCTGTAGCGGAAATATCGACATAAGGACGGTTTTTCAGTGCGGCCAAATCATTGCTGATGGCTTGTTTGACGGGGATAAGTTCAGGCTGTTCAAAACGGCTTAAGCGACTGTCGATGTGTTCCAATACGCTGACCGCGCCTTGTAGGTTGCCTGACAGCATCAATTGTTGCGAAGCAGTGTTCAGCATGGATTCGGCTTCGTCAACCAGCCAGTTGATACGGCCTTTGAGTAACTCTTGATAAGCTTTCTGCGTTTGCAGGATTTGATCACTATTGTTTTTTTGACCGTTGTTCAGGCGGTCTAACTCGGTCTGAATAGCGGTTTGGCGGTTGAGGTTGTCTTTTAAAAGGCTGGAGTTTTCAGATTCGCCTAACGCAGCTTTGTCGATTTTTTGGTTGAATTCGAGCTCTTGGTTTTTTAAAACATTTTGACCCTGTACAAACAGGAATCCGCTCGCGCCTAGGCCAAGCAGTGCCAAGACGATCGCACCTGCGGCCAAGGCTTTGCCGCCAGATTGTTTGATGATAACAGGGGCGTTGTTTTGTGGGAGATTGTTGGACTCGGGCATGCTCGCCTCCACTCGCTGAGGTTGGGTAGGTTTGATTTGTTCAGACGGCCTGGTGTTTTCAGAACGTTCAGGCGCCGTAGTTGCCGTATTGGCAACTTGTTGGGTATCTTTATTGTCTTCGACTGGGTTCACTGCTTGGCTCCTTTGTGGTATGGATGAAAGTGCAGCGGATAAAGAAGTGACGGTTTCTACATGTTTGGCACCGACGATGCGAAGCGCATCGGCAATGCGAGGATGGTGGGTAAAGTATAGCAAGGATTCGAAGAATCGGGAAAATTGCGGCGGAATCTGATGGAAAAATTCGCGCGCGAGCTCGCCGGATGTAACGTAGGCGGCGGCGATGTCTTCAGTTTTAAAGTTCTGCCAATCGATGGCGTGTGGCCGTCTGAAATAGATTTCAGCGATGTTGATTTGGAAACCCAGTTCGGTCAGTTTGTCTGCTAGAAAATCACGGCCTCCATGGCCTCGAATGATTAGAACTCGGGCGTTGGGTGGTAGGTTTTTCCAAATAGGCATTCTCAAGACGGCTTCGCTGTCGTTACCATCTTCGGGAGAGAATACGGGATAGGGGGAGAATTGCGCCAAAGTATGTTGGCTGGTTTGGCCGACGGTAATGTGTACTTTAGGGCCGTCTGAAAAGGTCAGATACGGTACTGCAGTTTCAATAGTGGTCGGGCTGACCCAAAACACCACATCGGCTTGCTTGAATTGTTCGGGAAGTTTGTTTAGTGCCGAACGGTCTGCCTCTATTTCAATCGGACTCAATACCTGAGCCTGCCAACCGGCTGCATGGCAGGTTTGGATATCTTGCTGTGGACGGTTGGACGGACGGATGATGAGTAGAGTAGGCATAATGTGGGATAAATTATTAAGGTTTAGGCCGTCTGAAAGAAGGGTTTCAGACGGCCTGTTGCTGACGTACGTTATTGATCGACGAATGCGCGCTCAATCAGGTAGTCGCCGCGAACGCCGGTTTTCGGAGAAACGGTCAGGCCGAATTCGTCCAAGACGCTGCAGGTGTCTTTCAACATGGCAGGGCTGCCGCACAGCATGGCGCGGTCGTCTTGCGGATTGATTTTAGGCAGGCCGATGTCTTCGAAGAGTTTGCCGCTGCGCATCAAATCGGTCAGACGGCCTTGGTGTACATATTCTTCGCGTGAAACGATTGGATAGTAAATCAGTTTTTCTTTAACCAAGTCGCCCAGGTATTCGTGTTCGGGCAATTCTTTGGTGAAGCGGTCGTAGTATGCCAAGTCTTTTTTGTAGCGTACGCCGTGAACCAAGATGATTTTTTCGAATTGCTCGTAAATTTCAGGGTCTTTGGTAATGC
>NZ_JBQCWY010000122.1:0-7503 GCF_051956955.1 Neisseria sp. P0021.S005
GTTCCGTACTATCTGTACTGTCTGCGGCTTCGTCGCCTTGTCCTGATTTTTGTTAATCCACTATAGGTCGTCTGAAAACGGGCTAACGGCTGCCCAGCGGCAGTCCGATGTCCGAAATCAGCCTGTCGGGCAGGACGTCATCGCGGAAGCGGTAAAGCTGCGCGGGACGGCCTTTGCTGCCCGATACGCCGGTATCCGACGGCTCGATGAGGTTTTGCTGCTGAATCTGGCGGCGGAAGTTTTGCTTGTGCAGCAATCTGCCGCTGATGGCTTCGACGCTGTTTTGCAGTTGCAGCAGCGTGAATTCGGGCGGCATCAGTTCGAAAATCACGGGGCGGTATTTGATTTTGGCGCGCAGGCGGGACAGTGCGGTCGCCAGTACGCGGCGGTGGTCGTGGCGCATGGGCTGCCCCGTGAGCGTGAAGTCGAAGTTTGCCTGCGGCTCGGCGGCTTCCGCTATCAGGCCGCTTTCATACAGCATTTCATAGCGTTGCAAAACGTATTCTTCCGACCAGTTTTCCGGTTCGACCCCCCAGCACAAATGAATGCGCTTGAGCCGCTTTTGGCGCACTTCCTCCGTATCCGCTGAGTTTGCCCAAATGTGCAGGCGGCTGACGATGCTATCGCGCTGTCCGCCGTCGGTACGCAAATCTTCCCACGGAAAATAGCAGTAGCAGTCCTGCCATTTCGCATCAGGATGCAGGATGTTGTCGGCCGCCTCACGCACCAGCCCCAGATAGCTGACGTACAAGACAGGCATGCCTTGCTCGTTTTGGCGGCGCGTATCGACAAAGGTATAAAGCTGTTCTACATAGCCCATAGGCTGCGATGTCTGCTTGGCGACCCACATCCTGACCCCTGCCTGCAAGGAGTGGCGAAGCGGTGCAAGCAGGCCATTGGGTAATAGCTCTCCTTTGGCAACTGTCAAAACCCTCAAGCTGCCGTTTGTAATGGCGATCAGTACAGGAACCAGCTCGACGATACTTTGCGTATTGGCTGCTGTTTCAGGATAGGCATCCATGCGTGGCTTTCATTCAAGAGAAAACCTTATTGTAAACCAAAGCGGTTTTCAGACGACCTTGCATATTATACTCAAGTTGAGCATAATATAAAACTATTTCAAAATATAAACGGCAAACACCTTCATGCCGTCTGAAAAACCAGCTACAAGGAAACATCATGCAAACCGCCGCCCGCCGCTCGTTCGATTACGATATGCCACTCATCCAAACGCCGACTTCCGCCTGCCAAATCCGTCAGGCATGGGCGAAGGTTGCCGACACGCCCGACCGAGAAACAGCAGGCCGTCTGAAAGACGAAATCAAGGCTTTGTTGAAGGAGAAAAATGCGGTCTTGGTGGCGCATTATTACGTCGATCCGCTGATTCAGGATTTGGCTTTGGAGACGGGCGGATGCGTGGGTGATTCGTTGGAGATGGCGCGCTTCGGCGCGGAACATGAAGCCGATACGCTGGTGGTGGCGGGCGTACGCTTCATGGGCGAGAGCGCGAAAATCCTCTGCCCTGAAAAAACAGTGCTGATGCCTGATTTGGAGGCGGAATGTTCTTTGGATTTGGGTTGTCCCGAAGAAGCGTTTTCAGCGTTTTGTGACCAACACCCCGACCGTACGGTCGTAGTGTACGCCAACACTTCCGCTGCCGTAAAAGCGCGTGCCGACTGGGTGGTAACGTCTTCGGTGGCGTTGGAAATCGTGTCGTATCTGAAATCGCGCGGCGAGAAGCTGATTTGGGGGCCCGACCGCCACCTCGGCGACTACATCCGCCGCGAAACGGGCGCGGATATGCTTTTGTGGCAGGGTTCGTGCATCGTCCATAACGAATTCAAAGGGCAGGAGCTGGCGGCGTTGAAGGCGGAACACCCCGACGCGGTGGTGCTGGTCCATCCTGAATCGCCGCAAAGCGTCATCGAACTGGGCGACGTGGTCGGCTCGACCAGCAAACTGCTCAAAGCCGCCGTATCGCGTCCTGAAAAAAAATTCATCGTGGCGACCGATTTGGGCATCCTGCACGAAATGCAAAAGCAGGCGCCTGACAAAGAATTTATCGCCGCACCGACGGCGGGCAACGGCGGAAGCTGTAAAAGCTGCGCGTTCTGCCCGTGGATGGCAATGAATTCGCTGGGTGGCATCAAATACGCCCTGACAAGCGGACACAACGAAATCCTGTTGGACAGGAAGCTGGGCAAAGCCGCCAAACTGCCTTTGCAGCGTATGCTCGACTTCGCGGCAGGGCTGAAGAAAAAAGATGTGTTCAACGGCATGGGCCCCGCCTGATTTGCCGTCCATATTGCCGTTTCAGACGACCTCTCAAACAAGGACAACACCATGCAAACGGATTGCGACGTATTGATTGCCGGAAACGGGCTGACGGCACTGACGCTCGCCCTGTCGCTGCCTGAATCGTTCCGCATCGTCATTTTGTGCAAAAACCGGCTGGACAACACCGCCAGCCGTCATGCGCAAGGCGGGATTGCGGCTGCGTGGTCGGGAGAGGACGATATCGAAAAACACGTTGCCGATACTTTGGAAGCGGGCGCGGGTTTGTGCGACGAAGCCGCCGTCCGCACCATCTTATCGCAGGGCAAACCGGCAATCGAATGGCTGCTGGCGCAGGGTGTGGCGTTCGACCAAAATAATAACGGCCTGCACCTGACGCGCGAAGGCGGGCATACCTGCCGCCGAATCGCCCACGTCGCCGACTACACGGGCGAAGCCGTCATGCAGAGCTTGATTGCCCAAATACGCCGCCGCCCGAACATCCGCGTTTGCGAGCGGCAGATGGCGTTGGACGTTCAAACCGAATCAGGTGTGGCGTGCGGACTGAACGTCCTCGACTGCCGAACGCAAGAAACCTACCGCATCCGTGCCAGCCATACCGTACTCGCAGGCGGCGGCCTCGGGCAGATTTACGCCGCCACCACCACGCCGCCCGAATGCACGGGCGACGCCATCGCCATGGCGATACGCGCAGGCTGCGCAGTCGAAAACCTCGAATTTATCCAATTCCACCCCACAGGCTTGGCAAGGCCGTCTGAAAACGGCCGCACCTTCCTGATTTCCGAAGCCGTGCGCGGCGAAGGCGGCATCCTGACCAACCAATCGGGCGAACGGTTTATGCCGCATTACGACCGCCGCGCCGAACTCGCACCGCGCGACATCGTTGCCCGCTCCATCGCCGCCGAAATCGCCAAGCAAACGCAAGACTTCGTCTCACTCGACATCAGCCATCAACCCGCAGAGTTCGTCCGTCAGCATTTCCCGTCCATCCATCGGCACTGCCTGTCCCAATGCGGCTTGGACATCACGCACCAAGCCATCCCCGTCCGCCCAGTGCAACACTACACCTGCGGCGGCATCCAAACCGACCCCAGCGGCAGAACCTCCCTGCCGCAGCTCTACGCCTTAGGCGAAACCGCCTGCACAGGGCTGCACGGCGCCAACCGCCTCGCCAGCAACTCCCTGCTCGAATGCGTCGTGACAGCCAGGCTTGCCGCCCAAACCATCGCGGACGGACAAGCGTTCCAAACCGAACCATTCCAAAAGCCGTCTGAAAGCCTCTCTGCCGAAACAGACATCTTTTCAGAAGGCCTCCAAAACGCATTCAGCCGCCCCACCCTGCAAGCTTTCAACCAACGCCATCTGGGCATCATACGCAACGATACCGACCTGCGCCATGCTATCGCCCAACTTCGGCTTTGGAAGCAAAACCAAGCCGAGCCATACACCGCGTCCGAATACGAAAACCGCAACCTACTCGAATGCAGCCTCGCCGTCGCCCAAGCCGCATACGCTAGAAGGCAAAATATTGGCGCGCATTTTAATAGTGATTGTTAAGGCTGATAGAGACCTTTGCAAAATACCCCTCTTCCTTATTTCCCCCATATGGGAAAAACCACCTATCATCATTTTCTCGTACATGGGATTCAACTATTGACAATGAAATTCCCATTTCTTGCTCTATTTGACTGAAAAAAGATACTGCGATTTTCTTTGCTTCTTGATAATTAATTATCATGGCAATACTCCAAATTGAAAATGTTTGAAGGTAGTAAAATTGACTTTGCCTCCTTTTTGTATTTGCCTATTAATATACCTTTTTGGACAACTGCGCTTTATAGCCCGCGCAAGATCGGCACATTAAATAAAGGCCGTCTGAAACGGTTTTTCTGTTTGCAGACGGCCTCTTGGCTCAAACCGTGAGAACCGCATGCGTGCGTTCCGCACACATCCTACTTGTTGAGTTTAGGTTTCATATAGGCCACGGCTTGCTTTCCAAATATGCTTTTATTTCATAAATTAGATTATTTATATTAGGGGAAACTACATTTCCTGTTTTTCCTATTACAAGTAGACAATTATATTTTATTGCCCAGTCAATGGTTTTCTGAATAAATTTAGTATAATCAAATCTTAAATCAAGTTCACACTCTATATCATCTGGCCAAACGGTAAGACTATTACCAAAATTATCACAAAACATGATTGCATCTTTATCCCAAGACTCTTTCGATTTAAGCTTTTTTTTTTGCTTCATTTATTATTGATAATAATATAAAATCATTATCGATAAAGTAATTTTCAAAACTTTTATTCTCATTAAAATTCTGAAAACCATTAGATCGATACTCATCAAGTATGATATCTTTATTTGCATTAAATTTATTTCTGATAGCAGCTGATGGGATAAGGTAGTACCGATAATTCCAAATTGCCATTTTTATTTACTCCTATAACGTGGTCTATTAACATTACCTGATTCATTCAAGACATCAATAGAATTTTTCCAATTAGTATTAGGAACGGGAAAGTCAACTTTTTTAAATTTTAATTCACATATCCTTCCAAGCAAGCCGTAGCCCGCATTAAACCTATGCAGGTAAGGTGTGTGCGGTACGCACGCTGGCCTTGAGTGTGATAAAAAAGTCGTCTGAAACATTTTTCCGGCTTTCAGACGACTTTTGCCAAATATTATCGGCAGCGGCTCAATGCCAACTTTAAACCTGCTCCGATTTCTTCAGGACTGTTATCCAATGATAAAATTACATTGTCTGCATCAATGGCATCCCACGCTTCCAGCTTGACATGGCGGCTTGGGCTGATTTTCAGGCAGCCGTTGTGCAGCCAAATATCCACGCTCATCATGTTTTTAAATAGGGCGCGTCTGGTTTTATAGCCCAAGTTCCCGCATAGGTTGGCAACCCAATCCTCATAACGTGGTTTAAAACTTTCCTGTTTTAAAAAATCAATACGTTCAGCTTCGTTGTCTAACGTCCTGCTGTTCGCCAATGCTTGTAAGACTGTCGTGCCTAAAGTTCCATTGTCGGTATCCAATGGCAGGATATGGGGAGGATATAGGTGGTCTATTGCCGTTAACCCCAAACCTGAACATGTTTGAACAATCAGAGCTTCTTCATTAGCATAAAAAACTGCCCAATAATTTTGATCCTGTTTAAAAATCATTATTTGATCTCCGTAATTTTGACTGTAATGTTTTGACTCTTGCCATACTCTACCACACGTTGTAACTGCAATCTTTACTCCTTATTAGTTTGTGCGGGTATGGCCAGATGGATTTCGCGCTGTTTGATCATGTCGGCCCTTAATGTCATACCCGAAAGGCTATGACGTTCAAAATTTGTCGTCTTAGAGTTGTCTCTACACCGCTTCGGATAATGATTTTGCTAGCCGTGCTACCGATATGGGTGTGGCGGCGAACTGCTTTTGTCTGATGGCTGTGGTGGCTTGTTGAAAGAAAGGCCGTCTGAAACCGTATTTATTGTTTCAGACGGCCTCTTAGCTCAAACCTTGAGAACCGCATATGTGCGTTCCGCACACATTCGCGTTGCCGATAAGCTGCGCACCCTTGAGGGTGGTATCCCCGCCGCTGCGGATGGTGGTTGTGCCGACCATACTGCCAACATGGGTGTGGCGGTGGACTGCTTTTGTCTGATTGCTGTGGCTACTTGTTGAAAGAAAGGTCGTCTGAAACCGTATTTGTTGTTTCAGATGACCTCTTGGCTCAAACCTTGAGAACCGCATGCGTGCGTTCCGCACACATCCTACTTGTTGAGTTTAGGTTTCATATGGGCTACGGCTTGCTCTTGCCAAATAGAGCTGGATTTCGCGGGAGAGCTATCCTTACCTATGGCGCATCAGGCATATTGCTCCATTAGGGCAATAACCGGTTTCAAACTTTGGTCATCGGAAAAATAAGTCTTCATAAAATCCAATAGCGACATGTTTGCATTCTTGACCGGGTGATGCACATCTGCACCTTTGTCCAGCATGGCTTTTAAAACGTCCAGTCTGTCGGGGATGCCGCCTATCATGGCCAAAGGAATTCCTTGGTCGGTATAGGTTTCAATGTTCGGATCCGCTCCGGCCTCCAACAGTACCATGGCCGCATCTCCGTTTTCTGCCCGCATCGCGTAATGCAGCGGTGTCATGCCGTAGATGTCTTGGGCGTTTACAGGGACACCTTTGTCTATGTAAAACCGTATAGTTTCAGGTGATGATGGATTCCAAATATTAGCCCTATGCAGGCTATTCCATTTTTCATTAGGAGAAATACGGAATGGATCTAATTTCCCCTCGCTTTCCGCCTTTTGAAGGAAAGCAATATCACCTAGCTCTTCAGCTTCCGCAATTTTTTCTTCAAAACTGGGAGGTGTTAAATTATTTACCATTTAAAAAGTTCCTCATATCTTGTTTAATTGTACCCAAATCACCCCGCCCCGGTTTTTCAAACCTGGGGTCGTGAGATTCGTTTTCCGCCTTGTTCTGCAGAGCAAACAATTTTTTCGTCCTTTTCGGGTCGTTCACATACTCATTCAACTGGCTCTGCGTCATGCCTAATTCATCTGCCGCCTTTATCAAACGGCGGTTTTCCCAACCGTATCTGTGTCCGATGTGGACGGGTGGTTTGATAATATTAGAGATATTTCCTTTTTCTGCATAGCTGCCGTCAGGCAGTTTGATATACCGGTCATACACACTGTCCCTTATCGGTTTGCGCAAATTCGGCCGTTTTAAAGCAGTGGCAGCTCTCCCCGGATCGGGCATAAAACGTCCGAGTTCGTCGTGATAACGCCCATTTGCATCACGTTTGGGGTATGTTTCCTGTGGTTGCGGATCTGCCGGTGGATCTGTTTTTTTGTCAAAGTTGGGTTTCGGCGGATCGTCTTTTTTAGCTGCTTCTCCCCGGGCGTCTTTGTCCAGCATGCGCTTAAAGCTGTTAACGCCTGGTTTGACAACCTGCTTCAATACCTTGCCCGCTCCGACGGCCGTAGTCAAATTTTCTACCGATTGAAGTCCGATCAGTGCGGCTTGCGCACCTCGGACGTCTTGTCCGTAAATCGGTTGCAAGTCATTTAAGATTAAGGAAGCAGTACCTGCTCCAGGTGACTGGAAGGCCTCGGTGACATTGTCCCAGCATCGTCCAAAGTCGTTTGCACAGTTTTGGACATCTTTAAAGGTATCCACCGC
>NZ_JBQCWY010000123.1:0-7322 GCF_051956955.1 Neisseria sp. P0021.S005
TAATTGCGTACTGCAGCTTCAACCAATACTGCTAAGTTTCGACCGATTGCAACAGGCAGGGTAACGGAACGGACGCTGACGTTGAGGATAGATTCTGTTTCGGTACGGATGCTCAATCGATCAAGTTGTTTCATATATCCGTCGTCGGCCGGAACCAAATTGATAATCAGCTGGAGGATTTTTTTCGGACGGATAGAGGTTTCGCCAAAAATATGGCGGATATTAAGTATGCCCAAACCGCGTACTTCGAGGAAATCACGCAGCATAGGCGGGCAACGGCCTTCCAGCATTTCCGGGCCGGTACGGAAAAGTTCGACCGCATCATCGGCAATCAGGCTGTGGCCGCGCGAAATCAGCTCCAATGCCAATTCGCTCTTACCCAAGCCGGATTGTCCGGTAATGAGTACGCCCACTTCAAATACATCCAAAAATACGCCGTGCTTGATGGTGGAAGTTGCCAATGTCCGTTGCAGATAAATCCGCAAAACGTCCATCAGGTGCGGGCTTTCCTGTTTGGAAGTCAGCAAGGGGATACTGTTGGTATGGCAATAATCGCGCAATTTGGGCGATACCGGCAAGCCGTTGGCGACAATGACCAAAGACATGGGGATGTCGAAAAGCTCTCCGAAATCGTAGTTGAGCTCGCCCGACTCCAAGCGGCGCAAATATTCGGCTTCAGCTACGCCGACAACTTGAATTTGGTTGGGATGGATAAAGTTTAAGTGGCCGACCAAGGCCAAGACGGGTTTATCGGCTTCGACACCGATACGGTTGTCCGCGCCAGAATTGCCGGCAGCCCAAGCAAGTTCGAGTTTGTGCTGATTGTCGGAAAACAGGCGGCGGACGGATATGCTGGGCATGAATTACTCTTCGGTCAGAAGTGTGCGTACTTCTTCGGCAGAAGTTGCGGCCATTAATGCTTCACGGATGGCTTTTTGAGAGAATCTGCCGGCCAGTTTGGACAAGACTTCCAAATGTTCGCCGGTAGCGTTTTCAGGCACAAGCAGGATGAAAATCAAGGAAACGGGTTTGCCGTCGGGCGCATCAAAGGCAACCGGCTCTTTGGTGCGGATAAACGCACCGGTGGCTTTTTTCACGCATGCGTGACGGCCGTGAGGAATCGCCACCCCCTGCCCCAAACCGGTCGAACCAAGCTTTTCACGGGCAAACAGGCAGTCGAACACGTTGGTATTCGGTAATTCTGCTTCATTCTCCAGCAGCTGGGCGGCCTCTTCAAACAGACGCTTTTTGCTGCTGACTTCCAAATCCAAAACGATATGGGACAAAGGTAAAATTTCGCCAATCAGGCTCATGTGTATCTCTTTTAAATGTCGCAAAACAATAGGATTGTACCGATTGTCGGTGCAAATCTCAATCCTGAAGGCGTAATTTACACTCGCCCTGCTAACATTTTCCATGTTGTTCTTGATATTTTTTAACGAGCTAAAAATAATCCAACTGCTTGCTTATATTGAATTTAAAGTAAAAATGCTATCAATAGCCAAACTATGATTCAAATGAAAAGGGGTATGCCCGGCATACCCCTTTTCCCCTTCTTTTCAGACGGCCCCAACTTCTTTTTTTAAAACAGTTTGGAAACCAAAAATACCCAGAAATAATGGCAGACCAATCCGCAAAACCACGCCAAACCGATGCGGTTATTGGCCAAAAACGTTTGGAAGCACAACTGGCGATTGCGCGTACGGATGACAACATATTGCTGATACTGCCAATAAACAGTTATCGGCAATATCAACCAATACGGCCAAGTTGCACCGATTTTGATACCCAACACCGCCATCAATACCGTAAACCAAAAATGGCAAAGCATAGAGGCAGTAATGTCGTGATGGCCAAATGTGATTGCCGAAGTTTTAATGCCAATTTTCAAATCGTCTTCTTTGTCCGCCATGGCATAAATCGTGTCGTAAGCCAACGTCCATAAGGCATTGGCGGTAAACATCAGCCACGCTTCGGAAGGCACTCGGCCTTGCACGGCGGCAAAGGCCATGGGAATGCCGAACGAAAATGCCAGTCCTAAATAAAACTGCGGCAACGGGAAAAAGCGTTTGGTAAAGGGATATGTGATGGCCAGGAACAAGGCCGGAAGGCTCATCAGCCAAGTAAAGCGGTTGAGCTGCACCAAGCATAAAGCTGCCATCAGACACAACATGACGGTCAAAAGCAGCGCTTCGATTTTAGAAACCAAACCTTTGGCAAACGGGCGGTTTTTAGTGCGCTCTACTGCACCGTCAAAATTGCGGTCGGCAAAGTCATTTACCACGCAACCTGCGCTGCGCATCAAAAATGTGCCTGCGCTAAAGGCAAGAAAAATATCCGCGTCAGGAACGCCTTTAGACGCAATCCACAATGCCCAATAAGTCGGCCACAGCAAAAGCAGTGTGCCAATGGGTTTGTCGACGCGCATCAGTTTGGCGTATATCACCATCCGTCCGACAGCGTAACGCGGTAGAAATTGTAGAAAAAAGCGCCTTATGTTCATTGATGTAATGTGTCGTTGTTTATGTGTCGATTCGGAAGGAAAGGCTTTTTAGAGCCTTAGCTCTTATTATAATTTATTGCCGTCTGAAATCAAACAGATCTTAACAATTTAATTTATTGTATTATATCAGAATTATGACAAACATCGGTAAACGGTTTTATTTTCAGACAGCCTTAGCGGTATAAATCTATTAATTTCAATAAGAAATATTCTGTTAATTCCAATGTTTCGCCGTTCCAATCGAAATACGAACGGCGCGCGGTAACAGGCCGTCTGAAAGATGGATGGTCGAAATCTTCAAAACGAAGAAACTCAAAATCCGAACGCTTCAACGGCAATGTACCGTCAAACAGGCGCTCACCCAAAGGCTGCGTTCCACAATCCAATAATTCTGTCCATAGACGGCTATCTGGTCGGCACGCGCTTCTGGCTTGTATTACTGTTTCGCCGTCCAGTTTGAGCAAAACATCGCGCACAAAGATTTCGTCTCCGTTTTCTGCACCCTTCGTCAAACCCAAATACACCGGCTTGACTGAAAAATCCTTACCGGAAGCGCGCAACGCAGCGGTTAGCGAAGAAACGGTCAGCAAATGTCCGGCCTTAGACGGCAGAAGACTTGAAGCTTCGGCATATGAACAAAGTGTGCCACGCGGTATATCAAACGCCATTTACCACCTCTGTTTTGGCCAACTCCTGCCATTTGGCTTCGGGAAATTCATCTTTCAGACGGCCTTTAAGATATTCCAAGGTATCGCCGGCAACGGTTTCATCTTTACTGTCGTGAATATGGTTGAAAATCAGGCTGTGCAACCGGATGCCGTATTGTTTAAGCGCGGCGAAACTGAGCAGGGTGTGATTGATGCTGCCGAGCCGTCCGCTGGTAACGAGAATGACGGGATAAGCCTGTTGCTGAATATAATCAATAGTCAACAAATCTTCCGTCAGCGGAACCATCAATCCGCCCGCGCCTTCGACCAACACGATTTCATATTGCGCCGCCAATTCTTGCGTGGCAGTGCGGATTTTGTCCAAGTCCAAAGCCCTGCCGTCCAGACGGGCGGCAAGGTGGGGCGAGGCGGGATAGCTGAAGATTTCGGGCATGGTCAGCCCTTGTTTGTCGGCTTCCTGCATGGGTATGCCCATGATTTTGCGGTGGACGGCGATGTCCTCGGCGATGTTTTGGCAACCGGTTTGCACGGGCTTTTGCGTGATCACGCTTCTGCCCTGCTGCAATAATTGTTTTGCCAACACGCCGGTGGCGACGGTTTTGCCGATGTCCGTATCAATGCCGCTGACGAAGTAAACGCCTTTCATTTGCTGTGTTCCTTCAAAATTTGTACGGTTTTGTCGGCAAGTTCGGTCAAGAGGTCGTCTGAAATGATGTAAGGCGGCATGAGGTACACCAGCCTGCCGAATGGGCGTACCCAAATGCCCTGCGCCACGCAGTCCGCTTGAAAACGCGCCATATTCACGCCTTTTTCCAGCTCAATTACCCCGATGGCACCCAAAACACGCACATCTTTCACGCCGCGAATGTCCCATGCAGCTTTCAGACGGCCTTTTAAGATGCTTTCGATGCGGCGGATATTTGCCTGCCAATCTTGGGACAAAAGCAGTTTGACCGAAGCGCAGGCTACGGCACACGCCAGCGGATTTGCCATAAATGTCGGTCCGTGCATAAACACACCCGCCTCACCGCGCGAAATCGTTTCGGTGACTTTTTGCGAAGTAATCGCCGCCGCCAACGTCATATAGCCGCCGCTCAAGCCCTTGCCGATACACATAATATCCGGTACGACGTCCGCGTGTTCGCAGGCAAACATCTTGCCCGTACGCCCAAATCCAGTGGCAATTTCATCAAAAATCAACACGATATCAAATTCGTCGCACAAATCGCGCAATCCGCGAAGATACTGCGGATGATAAAAATACATGCCGCCCGCGCCCTGCACGACCGGTTCCAAAATAAAGGCGGCGATATCCGCATGATGCGCTTCAAACAAGGCGCGGACAGGCTGCAAATCCGCCTCGTCCCATTCATCGTCGAAACGGCTTTTCGGATTATCGACAAAATAACGCTGTGGTAACGCGCTGCCGAAAATATGGTGCATCCCCGTTTCCGGATCGCAGACAGACATCGCGTTCCAAGTATCGCCGTGATACCCGCGCCGTACCGTCGCAATATTCTGCTTCACCGTCAAACCCCGCGCCTGCTGGTATTGCACCGCCATTTTCAGCGCGACTTCCACCGAAACCGAACCCGAATCCGCATAAAAAATACGGTCCAGCCCCTGCGGCAAAATCCCGACCAACAATTTGCCCAGCTCCACCGCCGGCTCGTGCGTCAAACCGCCGAACATCACATGCGACATCTGTTTAATCTGCGCTTCAACCGCCTGATTCAAAACGGGATGATTGTAGCCGTGTATCGCACACCACCAAGACGACATCCCGTCAATCAGCCGCGTACCGTCCGCCAATTCGATGTGCACACCCTCCGCACGGCGCACCGGATAAACAGGCAACGGGTCGGTCATAGATGTATAAGGATGGAGCAGATGGGCGCGGTCGAAATCGAGCAGGGAGGAATGTTCAGACATGTCGAAAACAATGGTTTGATCAGTTTCATTATTATATAACATATTTCCTATTTCAGACGGCACGTCTTCCGTACTGCATCAACGCCAATCCGACCACTGCCGCCAAACAGCCGGCAACCAAAGAAACATGCAACGCCTCGCCCAAAAACCAAGCGGAACACAGAATACCGAATACCGGCACCAAAGTAATGTACGCCGCCGCGCTGCCGGCGCCCAAAGTCTTCACGCCTTCAAAATACCACGCATAGCTCAAGACCGTTGCCCCGACAGACAGGCCAATCAAAGCAAACCAGCCCCTGCCGTCCATTTCGGCAAGCATACCAAACGGCAGGCCGTCTGAAATCAGCGCAGGCGGCAGCAACATCATTGCACCCAGCCAAGCGGTGGCCACAGTGACCGTCAGCGCATCAATCCCCTGCAACACCGCCCTGCCTATCATCGTATAAGTAACCAAACAGCAAAGGCTGCAAAACACCAGCACTTCGCCCCACCCTATGCCGCCGCCCGACAAAAATGCCGCAATCTCGCCATGCGTGACCGCCCATATCGAGCCTGCCACTGCCAACAACATACCCGACACAATCTTGCCGTTGAGCTTCTCGCCAAACAACAAAGCCGCAAAAAACATCGTCAACACAGGATTGAACGTGACCAACACCGTCGCCCTTGAAGCAAGAATCCGCTGCAAACCCAGCATAGACAACACAGTAAAACCAAATACCCCGAATGCCGCCGCCAGTGCCAATCCAAGCCATTGTTTGCGCGACAAAACCGCCAAAGTACGCAACCGATACCGTGCAAACAGCCAGCCCAAAAGCAAGATAGCCGCCGTCAAAAAGCGCAGCATACCGCCCGTTAAAGGTGGCAGCGCCTGTCCCAGCATTCGCCCCATCGGCCAAGATGCGCCCCAAAACGCCGCCATGCCCAATAGTTTTAGATGGATTGCTAAATGTTTCATGGTGATGGATAAATTGAATAATTGGTTTAGAAAGCGTACAAACGCAGTTTGGAAGGATAAATTTCCTTAGCCGCCGATACTTGATAGAGTTTGTGCGGATAAAATACTACGCTGAATCATTACGGAAACAAAGGCCGTCTGAAAGACTGATATCCAGCTTTTTCAGACGGCCTTTGCTGCTCAATCAATAAGGCTTACAACTCAATGCCTTTGAGTTTCGCCACGGTATTGATGTCTTTATCGCCGCGACCGGAGAGGTTGACCAAAATCACTTGGTCTTTGCTCATTTTCGGCGCGTTTTTCACCGCCCAAGCAACGGCATGGCTGGATTCCAGCGCAGGAATAATACCCTCGAAACGGCAGAGCAAGTCAAAGGCTTCGAGTGCTTCGTCATCTTTGGCAACGGTGTATTCCACGCGGTTGATGTCGTTCAAATGGCTGTGTTCCGGGCCGATGCCTGGGTAGTCCAAGCCTGCGGAAACGGAGTGCGTACCCAAAACTTGACCGTTTTCGTCCTGCATCAAATAGCTGCGGAAACCGTGCAATACGCCGATAGGGGCTTTGCTGGTAATCGGTGCGGCGTGGTCTGGCGTATCCACACCCAAACCGCCGGCTTCTACGCCGACCAAACGTACGTTTTCTTCTTCGATATAGGGATGGAACAAACCGATGGCATTGGAGCCTCCGCCCACGCAGGCAACGGCAACATCAGGTTGGCGGCCGATAGCTTCCAACATTTGTTCTTTGGCTTCATTGCCGATCACGCGTTGGAAATCGCGTACCATTTCGGGATACGGTGCAGGCCCTGCGGCGGTGCCGATGATGTAGAACGTATCGTCCACACGCGCCACCCATTCGCGCATGGCTTCGTTCATCGCGTCCTTCAAAGTACGGCTGCCGCTGTCAACGCTGACCACGTTCGCACCCAATAATTTCATGCGGAACACGTTCGGCATTTGGCGTTGAATATCGTCCGCACCCATGTACACGTCGCAAGTCATGCCGAAGCGTGCGGCGACGGTGGCAGAAGCCACGCCGTGCTGACCCGCGCCGGTTTCGGCAATCACGCGTTTTTTGCCCATGCGGCGGGCAAGCAGAGCCTGACCGATGGTGTTGTTGACTTTGTGCGCGCCAGTGTGGTTCAAATCTTCACGCTTCAGCCAGATTTGTGCGCCGCCCAAATGCTCGGATAATCGCGCGGCATGGTAAACAGGGCTGGGACGGCCGACATAGTGTTTCAAATCATGGCGGAACTCTTCCC
>NZ_JBQCWY010000124.1:0-7268 GCF_051956955.1 Neisseria sp. P0021.S005
AAAAGGCCGTCTGAAATATTTCAGACGGCCTTTCCATTTCTGATCATTACTAAATCAAGCCTTGCGCTTTCACCCAGTTCACAATATCTGCCTCAACGGCTTCAGGCGAACCCGGATTGTCAATTTTGACACCGTACTCATCAGCACCCAGCTCTTCCAAAATCTCCAGCTGAGAATCCAGCATTCCGGCTTTCATATAATGCCCCTGACGCGACAGCATACGCTCAAGATTGATTGCTTGAGGCGGAGTCAAATGGATAAAAGCCACCTTCCCTTCTGCACCACGCAGAATATCGCGGTATTGGCGTTTGAGTGCGGAACAAGTAACGATGGAATATGTTTCCCCATTTTTTGCCTGCTCCGTCATCCAGTCACGCAAATTGCCGAGCCATGGGTAGCGGTCTTCATCCGTTAACGGAATACCTGCACCCATTTTATCGCGGTTGGCTTGGGTATGAAAATCGTCGCCTTCAGCATACGGACATTGGTTGAGATGTTTTTGCAAAGACAGCGCGGCAGTGGTTTTACCGCAACCGCACACGCCCATCATGACAAAATGTGTCGTCATTTTTCTACTCCTTGTTTATCTAGATTTTAACGGTATTTAAAAACGGGCGGATTGTGTTATCTCAAAAACACTATCCGCCCGTTCTTCCGATTAAACCAAAACAAACAACACTGACGATAAAGCAAAACCGATGAGTGCGATAAGTGTTTGGTTGACCGTCCATGTCTTCAAGGTCGTCGGCACATCCATATTCAACAGACGGCCGACAAGCCAGAAACCGGAGTCGTTAAAGTGGCTGCAACCAACGGAACCTGCCGCCGTAGCCAATACCACGCAAGTAATCTGCCAATCGCTGAAACCTGCCGCCGCAACGGCCGGTGCCATCAACGCGGCAGCGGTAGTCAATGCAACGGTCGCAGAACCTTGCGCAATACGCAAAGCCAAAGCCACCAAGAAACAACCCAGCAAAACAGGGATACCCAAGTCCGCCATACTGTCGGCCAAAGCCTTACCGATACCGGAAGCACGCAACACTCCGCCGAACATACCGCCCGCACCGGTAATCAAAATGACCGAGCAAACCGGACCCAATGCGCCATCAATGGTTTTCTCCAAAGCGCTGGCTTTTTCGCCACGTTTGCCACCCAATACATACAGGGCTACCAAAACAGAAATCAGCAAAGCAATCGGTGTCGAACCGATCATGCGACCAAATTGCACCCAGCCTTCATCTGCACTGACAACTTTCTCACTGATTAAAGTGGACAAACCGGTATTTAAGAAAATCAACAGCATAGGAATCAGCATAATACCAACAACGGTAGATGCTTTTGCAGGCGCTTTCGGTTGGTCATTATCTTGCGTACCACCACTGATCAGATCAGGAACAGGTACATGAATGCTGCGACCCAAAACTTTACCCAATAAATAGCCGCTGAAATACCAAGTAATCAAGGCAACAGGCAAACCCAAAATCAGCAGTTGACCAATATTTGCGCCATAGAACTCAGAAGCAGCAATCGGGCCAGGATGAGGCGGCAGGAAGACGTGCATGACCGAAAATGCGCCAATAGACGCCATCGCGTATGGCAGAACGGTCTGCTTCATACGGCGTGCCGTTGCAAACACAATCGGCAACATCACCACCAAGCCGGCATCAAAGAAAATCGGGAAACCAAAAATCAAAGAAGCCACGCCTAAAGCAAATGGTGCACGATTCTCACCAAAAATCTGAATCAGCGCATCTGCCAAAGACTGAGCGCCACCGGAAGTTTCCACCAAACGGCCGAGCATTGCGCCCAAACCGACCAGCAACGCCACGCTGCCGAGCGTACCGCCGAAGTTTTTGACCAATACATCATTAACAATGCTGCCCATAGGCAGACCTGTTACGATGGCAGTCAGCAGGCTGACCAATACCAACGTCAGCAAGGCATGAACGCGCAGTTTTACAATCAAAATCAAGATTAGCAAAATCGCTGCCGCGGCGATACCGAGCAAGGTACCGGCACTCAGCGTTTGAGTCCATCCATCCATTTTGAAGCCTTTCTCTGTAAGAAAAATACAAACTTATTAATGTTTCTTAACACACTTAGATAAGATAACACATTTCACTATGGGTTCATATGGATGGATTTAGTCAAAATATAAATTTCTCTTTTTCAAAACCCTTTTTGCAAGATGCTTGATAACTAAGAATAGCAAAGAAAAAACAAAGGCAATAAAAAGGCCGTCTGAAACGTAGTTAATTTTCAGACGGCCTGACATCATTCTTCTCGATAAAATAGAAACGAATATTTTTTCAATTACCTAAAATCAAGTATTTTCGGCTTATGCCTTGGTAAAAATCACCCCATTTCCCAAACGTAATTCCGGCAGTTTGGTATTAAAATCCAGCCCATTGAGGCATGAGGGACTGTTACACATTACTGCTTCGATTTCGGCAAAATCCTCGGTCAAAAATTTTAGCCGAATCAAAAGAATCTGGGCAGTAATGTTTTACGACTCCCCAAACATCCATCATACTTTTTCTTAAAAACTGAAGTGCGATGATACAAAGGCCGTCTGAAAAATTCTTCAGACGGCCTTGATTCTTAAACTTCTGCCGGTGGTTGCGGTGTATCTTCATCTTCCTGCTGCGTTTTCGCTTTGATAAAGCGGCTGAACCAAATGCCTGCTTCGTAGAGCAGAATCAGCGGAACAGCAAGCAGGGTTTGAGAAATTACGTCAGGCGGCGTGATGATTGCAGCCACGACAAACGCACCGACAATCACATACGGACGCGCATTCTTAAGCTGTTCAGTCGAAACAATGCCCATTTTTGCAAGTAACACCACAACGACGGGAACTTCAAACGTCGTACCGAATGCAACAAACATGCCCAAAATAAAGGACAGGTATTTGTCGATATCGGTCGCCATATTGACGCCGACAGGGGTTACCCCGGCCAAGAATTTGAAAATAACGGGAAATACCAAAAAATAGGCAAACGCCATACCGACAAAGAAAAGCGTCACGCTGGACAACACCAGCGGCGTAATCAAGCGTTTTTCGTTTTGGTATAAGGCAGGAGCGACAAACGCCCAAACTTGATACAGCGTGTGCGGCAACGACAGCAGAAATGCCGCCATCAGAGTAACCTTGACCGGCACAAAAAACGGCGCGATCACATCGGTTGCAATCATGCTGGTATCTTTAGGCAGATTGGCCATCAATGGTTCGGCAACAAAGGTATAGAGCTGCTGGGCAAACGGCATCATACCCAAAAAGCAGACGACGATACCGATGACGATCCACATCATGCGGCGGCGCAGCTCGAGAAGATGCTCGATAAGCGGTTGGACGGGTTGTTCGTGTTGAGGTTCGGACACCGGTTGACTCACTTTTTACTTACGGACGCGCAGTTTGGGTTTGGCGTGGAATTTCGGACGCATATCGCGTTTGCGGCTCATCGCCTGCTTACGCAAAGAAGTCGTATGCAGCGAAGGAACATCGGCGACAGGGGCTTCGACATAGCTGACTTCGACCGCCGGAGTGGGTGAAACCGATGCGGTCAAATACTCACGCCAAGCGCGGTCTTGCTCGGACTCGGCATTTTCAGCCCCGACAGGCTCTTGAGTTTGCGCTGCTCCACCCTCTTCAGGAACTTGGGCCGCACTTTCATTTTCAGTGCTGCTTGAAGCCAAATCAGGCAGAGGATTACCGAACTCGTCCACGCCAAAATCGGCAGGCGTTTTCTGTTCGGGCAGGCGTTCCCACGGCTTGAGGCCGTCTGAAATATCGCTCAGATTTTTTTGTGCATCGTTGCCCAAGTCTTTGATACCGTCGCGAAACTCGGATGCGGCGGTTTCAAATTCCTGCTTCACCTTGCGCAATTCGTCCAACTCAGCCTGAGTGTTGAGTTCCTGCTTGACGTTATTGACGAATCCTTGCAATTTACCGACCAAACGCCCAGCCGTACGCGCGGCTTGCGGCAGACGTTCGGGGCCAAGCACTATCAGGGCAACAACGCCGACCAGCAGCAATTCGCCCAAACCGAAATCAAACATGGATTATGCTTTGTCTTCGTCTTTTTTGTGTTCGATGACTTCGTCTTTTTTGGCATCTTTGCCGTCTGTACCTTCGTTCAGGCCTTGTTTGAAGTCATGCACTGCGCCGCCGAGATCTTTGCCGACGTTGCGCAATTTTTTGGTACCGAATACCAAAACGACGATAATCAGTACGATAATCCAGTGCCAAAGAGAGAAGCTACCCATGATAAGTCCTTGAATTTGTTTAATTTAAAAAGAGATAATAATTATGCGGGCGTACCCATGATATGGATATGCAGGTGGAAGACTTCTTGTCCGCCGCCTTTGCCTGTGTTGATCAGGGTTTTGAAACCGTCGGTCAAACCTGCCTCTTGGGCGATTTGAGGGACTTTCAACATCATTTTACCCAACAGGGTTTGATGTTCGGCAGTGGCGTGTGCCAGTGAATCGAAGTGTACTTTCGGAATCAGCAGCAGATGTACCGGCGCGGCAGGACGGATGTCTTTGAAACAAAGCATCTCATCGTCTTCGTAAACGGTTTGTGCCGGAATATCTTTGGCGGCGATTTTGCAGAAAATACAATTATCCATAATGGCTCCAATGGCCGTCTGAAAACGGGTGCAACGGGTTTCGCCAAACAAAGTGAAATCGTTTTTGCCCCAAGAGACGGATTCTGAAACAGGTCAAATACGGGATTGTAATATAAATTCAAGCTTCTTTGCGAGAAGCTTTTTCCACCAATCCCGACAAACCTTGACGGCGCGCAAGCTCGTTGACCACATTTTCGGCGCGCAATCCGTGATGCGCCAATAAAACCATGGTGTGAAACCACAAATCCGCCACTTCGTAAACCAAATGTTCGCCGCCGCCATCTTTAGAAGCCATCAAGGTTTCGCCCGCTTCCTCGATGACTTTTTTCAGAATCTTGTCTTCGCCTTTGTGCAACAGTTGGGCAACGTAAGAAGCATCGGGATCGCCGCCTTTGCGCGAATCGATGACGTTTTGGATTTGGGTAAGGATGGTATCGGTCATGGTCGGTTTCTCTTATTTCTTTCAGACGGCCTTAAGGATGTTTATATCCGTAAATTGCTTCTTCGTCTTTCAACACGGCATCCACTGTCTGCCATGCACCCTCTTGCCAAACTTTGTAAAAGCAGCTTTCACGCCCGGTATGACAGGCAATGCCGCCGTTTTGTTCAATCAACATAACCACAGCGTCGCCATCGCAATCCAGGCGCAATTCGTGTACTTTTTGCGTATGCCCCGACTCTTCGCCCTTCATCCATTGTTTTTGGCGGGAACGGCTGTAATAGTGGGCAAAACCGGTTTCTACGGTTTTTTGCAGGGCTTCTGCGTTCATCCAGGCGACCATCAGCACACGGTGTGTCTGCCAATCTTGGGCAATGGCGCAAACCAAACCTTTTTCATCAAATTTTACGGCATTCAGCAGCGTTTCGTTTATATTCGACATTCGCGTTTTTCTCCCATATTTTTCAGACGGCCTTTGGGTAGCAATCACAAACGCACTTCAATTCCTGCTTCACGCATGGCCAGTTTCGCTTCGCGGATACTCGCTTCGCCAAAGTGGAAAATACTGGCGGCCAATACCGCATCTGCCTTTCCGTCTTTAATGCCGTCCACCAAGTGTTGTACCGAACCGACGCCACCGGAAGCAATGACCGGAATATCGACCGCTTCACTGACCGCGCGTGTCAAAGGCAGGTTAAAACCTTGCTTGGTGCCGTCCCGATCCATACTGGTCAGCAAAATCTCGCCCGCACCGCGCCGCTGCATTTCGACAGCCCATTCCACCGCATCCAAACCGGTCGGATTACGTCCGCCGTGGGTAAAGATTTCCCAACGGGTATTTTCAGGGTTGACCGCTTTGGCATCCACGGCAACGACAATCGCTTGTGAACCAAAAAAACCGGCCGCTTCATTTACCAAATCAGGATTGGTTACAGCGGCCGTATTGATGCTGGCCTTATCGGCACCGGCATTAAGCAGGCGACGGATATCGGCAACCGTACGCACACCGCCGCCGACCGTCAATGGAATAAAAACTTGTGATGCGACTGCCTCAATAACGTGCAAAATAGTATCGCGATTGTCGCTGGAGGCAGTAATGTCCAAAAAGGTCAATTCATCCGCGCCTTCATCGTTGTAGCGTTTGGCAACGTCAACCGGATTGCCTGCATCGCGTAAACCCAAAAAGTTGACACCTTTTACCACGCGACCGTCTTTTACATCCAGACAAGGAATAATTCGTTTTGCCAATGTCATACTCAATACCTCTTATCCGTTCTCAGGCCGTCTGAAACCGTCAGGCCAAAAATTTGCTCAACCAATCCGGCAAATGTTGCAACAGCTGAAAATAACCAATCCCCGCCATCATCGCCAAAACGCAGGAAATAATGAAATTGCTGTCGATGCGACCGACGATGGAAAAAATCAAACCGGCAAATGCCCATATTATCCCGTTGAAAATCATCCAATAGGTATCGATAATCGGCAAATCAAACGCCGTCAGCTGCCGCAATATCACTGCAATCAGTGTAAACCACAAACTTTCACTTAGTGGATACACTTCGCGGTCGGATGACCAGATAATCCAAAAACCCAAAACAAACGCTTCAAGCATACTAATCCCTTAATAAAATATCGATTGGGTTGTTTTTATAATTATTTCAAACAGATATAAACCCATGACCTATACAGGCAATCCCTTTGAGTGCATTTTTGTGTGCTGCGTCAGCCGCTGCGTTTTAATGGCCTGCAAGGTCTTATCCGCATAATCTGACACACTTAAGCCAAAGAATCGGCCAGTTTTTGCGCCTGTGCAAAATCAATGCTTCCCTCATAAATTGCACGGCCGGTAATTGCACCGCTCACGCCTTCGTTTTCAACGGCACACAATGCACGGATATCATCCAAATTCGTCAAACCGCCGGAAGCGATAATCGGAATATTCACGGATTGGGCCAATTTGACGGTAGCTTCGATATTCACGCCGCTCATCATGCCGTCGCGGCCGATATCGGTATAAATAATGCTGTTGACGCCATCGTCTTCAAAACGCTTGGCCAAATCGACGACATGATGCTCCGTTACCGTTGCCCAACCGTCTATCGCCACCATACCGTCTTTGGCATCCAAGCCGACGATAATCTGACCCGGAAAGGCCTTACATGCTTCGCGCACAAATTCAGGATTTTTTACCGCGGCCGTAC
>NZ_JBQCWY010000125.1:0-7222 GCF_051956955.1 Neisseria sp. P0021.S005
TCGCTGGTTTTTTCGCTGTCGTCTGCAATATGGCGAAATTTGATACCTGTACGCGTGGTAATCCACTCGTCGGAAGTGTCCACTTTTTTGGCAAGGTCGTCATTGCTGACGCGGTTGGCAGGAAGGTAGCTGCCTGTACCGGAAATTTTGGCATATTGCATGAGAACGGCCTTTTTAGAGAGTTGATTCAGATAGTCGGGTATTGTAAGCGAAAATGGGAAAATTCCCAATATTAAGAATGAAGTCGGTGATTAAAGATAAAAACAGGCCGTCTGAACTTTTTGGAGTTTCAGACGGCCTGTGTATATCAGCCTTAAGCTTCCGTTGCTGGAGTAGCGGTTTCTTCCAGTTCGGCTGCTGCTTTGGCGGCTTCCAAAGCAGCCAACTGGGTGGCTACGCCTTGTTCGATTTTAGCGAGGCCGGCGGATTTGGCTTCGTGGTAGGCTTCTTCCAAAGCATAACGGAAGCCGACTTCGTCGGTTCCACCGTGGCTCTTAATCACAATACCGCGTAAACCAAGCAGGATGGCGCCGTTAAATTTGCGCGGATCCAGTTTGCCTTTCAAACCTTTGAGTGCGGGCAGGGCGGCAATGGCGGCAAGTTTGTTGAACAGGGTGCTTTTGAATTCACGACGGATGGCGCCGCTCATGAATTTAACCGCGCCTTCGATGGTTTTGAGCATAACGTTGCCGACAAACCCGTCTGCGACAACGACATCGGCTTCGCCATACAAAACGCTGTTGCTTTCGATATTGCCGATAAAGTTGAGTTTGCTGCTGCTCAACAGTTTAAAGGTTTGTTTGACGGCATCCGTACCTTTGATGTCTTCTGTACCGACGTTCAAGAGGGCGACGCGCGGGCTACCTTTTTCGGGGTGTAGCGCGTGTACCAGCTCGCTGCCGATGATGGCAAATTGAACCAGTTGTTCGGGCGTACAGTCGACGTTAGCTCCCAAATCCAAAGCCAGAGTAACGTGTTCGCTGTCGGAAGGCAGGAATTTGGCGATAGCAGGGCGCTCAATGCCGGGAATGGTTTTGAGGACGAATCGGGCGGTCGCCATCAGTGCGCCGGTATTGCCTGCCGATACGGCAGCTTGCGCGTTGCCTTCTTTAACTTGGTTGATGGCGATGCGCATGGATGATTCTTTTTTATTTTTCAGCGCAGATTGCGGTGCTTCATCCATTTCGACGACTTGCGCTGCATGGCAGACAGTAATGCGGTCCATAGGTGCGCCTGCCGAGCTTAATGCTTGGCGGACTGCTGCTTCATCTCCGACCATAATCAGATGTACGTCGGATTGCTGTTTCAGGAAATCCACTGCACCGGGGACGGTAATCGCAAGGCCTGCATCTCCGCCCATGGCATCTACGGCCAGTGTAATCATGTTGTTCTCCGGTTTGTGTGTTTCAGACGGCATCAAACAATCGGAAAAGCACACTCATCCGATTTTCAGGAGATTAAATGGAAAATCAGATGAAAAGGCTTGTTGCGATGGTCGTACCAGATTTATTGGTTTTGCGCGGCCAATTTGTTGTGTTCGTCGATGTCCAGCGCGTCCCAAGGATAGTTGATCCACCAGTCTTCAACGGTGATGCCGCTGAAATAAGGGATGCCTTCGGGAATCTTGCCAACTTTGGCTTTGATTTTTTCATGCAATACTGCCACGCCGATAGTGCCGAAATCTTCTTTCAACAATTCGTTCAGGCAGAATTCCATGGTAACGCGGCTGTCGTCCACTTCGTCAACAACCAGTACGTTTTTGCCTTTCAGTACATCGGGAACGGGATCGAGCCATTGGACTTTTTTCACTTCCTCGGTCACTTGACCTTCGTGATCGTTGTCGTAGTAGGCTGTGGTCACGGCGTAAATCGGAATTTCCAAGAAGCAGCGCAACATGCGGGCAGGGATAAAACCGCCGCCGCCAATGGCAATCATGGCATCGTATTTGGTGCCGGAGTTTTGGATTTTTTCCGCCAATCCTTTGATTACGCGGTGGATGTCGTCGTAGGTGTACCAGATTTTACGTTTCATGGTGTGCTTCCGAAGAGGAAAATACAGGGTGCAATGCAAAAAAGCCAGTCATTGCATGGCAATATTCTGGCTTTTTCAGTCAGACGAACGGATTATTCGCCTTTAGCTTTTACCACTTTACGGCCACGGTACATACCGTTTGGAGAAATGTGGTGTGGACGATGCACTTCGCCGGTTGCGCTGTCAACAGACAGAGAAGGCGCAGTCAGAGCGTCGTGTGAACGGTGCATACCGCGTTTAGAAGGGGATTTTTTGTTTTGTTGAACGGCCATTTCAAGCTCCTAGATAAATAAACTGTGTCCTAATTAACTGCTTTTCAAACCTGCTAAAACAGCGAAGGGGTTTGGTTTGTCCCGATTGACTTCGTCCAGTGTTCCATTGTTGCCGCAGTCTTCGTGTCGAGGGGAGAAAGGGAGCGACATCAGGATTTGGTCTTCAACCAGAGTCCGCACGTCAAGCTCTTTTTCGAGCAGCATGCCTTCCAATTCTTCATCGGTAAGCATGGCTTCGTCCAAACTCTCTTCATCGGCAAACAGGACGATACGGCTGGTTTCATCGAGTAGAAACGGCATGGGCGTAATGCAACGCTGGCAAATCAGGGGCATGTCGGCTTTGACGTTTAAATCGAGAAACAGACGTTGCAGCCGGTCGCGACCGCCTTGCAGCGTAAACGACACGCGTGTCTGTTTGTCGGCCGGATAATCGTGCGAACTGACTCGTTCATCCAATTCTTCGAGCAGGAAGCTGCCTTGCAGATTCTGCCCTTCGGCGGCGAAAACTTCTGGGTCAATCAAATTAGGGTATGACATAAACGGAGTATGATATAATTTTGGCAGTCTAACGTCAATGTTTTTAAGTAAAAATATGGAAGTAAAACTGCCTTTGGTTTTAGGGTCGAGTTCGGTTTTCCGCTGCGGACAGCTTCGCCGTTTGGGTATCGATTTTCAGACGGCATCGCCTGATTTTGACGAAACGCCTATTGCGGGCGAACATGCAGGCGAAACGGCGCTGCGTTTGGCGGAAGGCAAAGCCCGTTCATTGGCGGCAGCTTTTCCTGCCGCGCTGATTATCGGTGCAGACCAAGTGGCATGGTGCGAAGGACGTCAATTGGGTAAGCCGATGAACGTCGCAAATGCACAACAGATGCTGGAAAACTTAAGCGGAAAACGGATTGAATTTTACAGCGCAATCGTGCTTTTGAATACTGCTACGGGCAAGGTTCAGCATCATGTCGATCATACGGTGGTTGCCATGCGCCAGTTGTCGCAGGAACAAATCAGCCGATATTTGGAACGCGAGCCGGATGCAGTTTATTGCGCCGGTGCGGCGAAAAGCGAGGGTTTGGGCGCCGCTTTGTTGGAGCGGATTGAAAGTACGGACCCGAATGCTTTGATCGGCCTTCCGATTTTCCGTCTGATTGATTTTTTGAAAAACGAAGGTGTGGAAGTTTTATAGTTTGAGGCCGTCTGAATGTGTTCAGACGGCCTGAGATTTTTTGGAGTTGCAAGAATGAAACCGATTTTGTATTTGATTCCTACCCCTTTGGGTGCGCCTGATACGCCATGCCTGTTGCCGCATGAACAACAGGCGATTGTCGGGCTGACGGATTTTGTCGTAGAAGCGGAAAAAACAGCGCGCGCGCATTTGAAACATTTGGGCGTAACTACGCCTATCCGCGAGCTGAATCTGCAAACGCTGAATGAACACACGGATTTGAAGACTTTGCCGGAATTGCTGAAACCTTTGCAAGAAGGGCGCAGTATGGGTATTGTCAGTGAGGCAGGTTGCCCGGCTGTTGCCGACCCGGGCGCGAATTTGGTGGCGTTGGCGCATAAACACGGTTTTGAAGTACGACCTTTGGTCGGGCCGTCCAGTTTGTTGCTGGCGCTGATGGCTTCGGGTGCGAATGGTCAGAACTTTGCGTTTAAGGGTTATTTGCCGTCTGAAAAAAATGAGCGGATTCAGTGTTTGAAGGCTTTGGAACAACGTTCGCGCCAGCAGAATGAAACGCAGCTGTTTATCGAAACGCCGTATCGCAACGATGCGTTGTTGGCTGATGCGGTGGAAAACCTGCATCCTGAAACGCGATTATGCGTGGCCACGGACTTAACCTTACCGACACAGGAAATCATCAGCCAAACGATTGCGCAGTGGCGGAAAAGAAAAGAAATGCCGAATTTGAAAAAACGCCCGACGATTTTTGTGCTTCATGCCGCTTAAAACTGGATTGGGTTCAATCTCAAACTGTATTTGTTTGAGGAAATAAAAAAGGCCGTCTGAACAACAGACGGCCTTTATGTTGCCTAAGCTTTTATCAAGAAACGACTTCGCCTTGGGCGCGTTGTTTTTCGATGCTGCGGTTGATGTGCCATTGTTGGGCGATGGTCAAGAGGTTGTTGACTACCCAGTACAGAACCAAACCGGCAGGGAAGAAGAAGAACATGATGGAGAAAATCAAAGGCATGACTTTCATCATTTTCGCCTGCATAGGGTCGGTTGACGGCGGATTCAGATAAGTTTGTGCAAACATGGTCGCCGCCATAATCAAAGGCAGGATGTAGAAAGGATCCGGACGGCTCAAGTCGGTAATCCAACCCAACCAAGGCGCTTGACGCAATTCTACGGAGGCGAACAATGCCCAGTACAGACCGATGAAGACGGGGATTTGCAACAGCATAGGCAGACAGCCGCCCAGCGGATTGATTTTCTCGTCTTTGTAAAGCTGCATCATGGCTTGTTGTTGCGCCATGCGGTCATCGCCGTATTTCTCTTTGATAGCTTGCAATTTAGGTGCAGCGGCACGCATTTTTGCCATAGAGCGGTAAGAGGCGTTGGTCAACGGGTACAGCACGGCTTTGACGATGATGGTCAAAACGATGATTGCCCAGCCCCAGTTGCCGATGATGTTGTGCAGTTGGTTCAAGAGCCAGAAGAGCGGGGAGGCGAACCAGTGTACTTTGCCGTAGTCTTTGGCCAGTTGCAGTTTGTCGGCGATGTTGGCGATAACGGAAGTGGTTTGCGGACCGGCATACAGGTTGATGGCGGTTTCGGCTTTCGCGCCGGCTTGAATGGCGGCTAAAGGCACGCTGACGCTTGCGCTGTACAGGTTGTCGTTGCGACGTTTGATGTCGATACGGCAGTCGCCTGCGGCGCAAACGCTTTGGCCGTCTTTAGGCTGCAAAATCCAAGTGGACATGAAATGGTGTTCAATCATGCCGAGCCAGCCGGTCGGCATTTTGCGGATGTATTCGGCTTCGGATTTGCCGGATTTGGCATCGTCGTCCAAATCAGAGAAGCTGACTTTTTGGAAGCCGCCTTCAGGGGTGTAAACCACCGGGCCGACGTAAGAGCGGGTAAAGTAGCCTTGGCCTTCAGGTTCGCTGTGGTCGCGGACGATGCGGTAGTCTGCGCTCAGGTTGACGGGTTGGCCTTTGCTGTTGGTAATGTCGAAACGGACGTTAACCAAGTAGCTGCCTTTGGTAAAAGTATAAACTTTGTCGATTTTCAGGCCGTTGGTTTCAGGTGCGCTCAGGCGGACTTCAACTTTGTCGCCTTCCAAACTGTATTGTTTTTGCGGAGCGGTAAAGCTGATGCCTTTTAGTACGTTGTTACCTTGTGCGTCCAAAAGCTCGGATTGGGCAACGTAGGTGTATTCCTTGCCGTCGTTAAACAGGACGAAAGGTTTGTGTTCGTCACCGGTTGCTTTGTATTGCAAGAGGGTCAGCTGGCGCAGATCGCCGCTTTTTTCATCGATGACGGCTTTGACCGTGTCTGTGGTAACGGTAATGGGGGTGGCTGGAGCAAGCGCGGCTTCGGCAGCGGCTTTTGCCGGAGCAGCGGCCGTTTGCTGTTGCGCGGCTTGTTGCGCCGGATTAGGTTTGGGGCTGGGGAAAAAATGTTCCCAGCCGGCAAAAATTGCCACTGAAATGGCAAAAAACGCCATTAGTCTTTTAAAATCCATAAGAGATTCCTGGAATTGACGGATAGGTAATCGAGATGAAAACTGCTTCAGACGGCATTATATAGAAACCGACGGGAAATTAAAGGAAATCGTGTTCTTTAAATGGTTGACAGCAGCATTATGGAACAGGGTCATGTCCGTGTCCGCCGAAAGGATGGCATCGTGCGATGCGTTTGATTGCCAGCCATCCGCCTTTGAATGCGCCGTATTTTTTGACGGCTTCGACTGCGTATTGTGAACAGGTCGGGGTATAGCGGCAGCGCGGCGGAATGAGGGGGCTGATGCAGTATTGGTAAAAGCGGATGAGTGCAAGGAGGAGCTTGGAAAGCAGGGTATTCATCAGCGTTTTTTCATCAGCTGGGCAAGTTGGTTTCGAGCTTCCGGGGCAGTTTCCCGATTAAACGCCTGACGCACGCGCACAACAAAATCATGCGGCGGCAGCTGGTGTTGATTCAGCCTGAACCAGTCGCGGATGACGCGCTTCATATAATTGCGGTCATGGGCGCGTTTGGCGGTCTTTTTGCTGACGACCAAACCAAGGCGCGGATGGCCGAGCGCGTTGTCTGCGGACTGGGAGACTTGCAGCAAATCGCGGCTGCGTCGGTTTTTCAACGCAAAAACGGATGAAAAATCATCCGTTTTTAATAAGCGATACTGCTTTGAGAAGCCGTAATTCAAAATTATACAGCCAAGCGTTTGCGGCCTTTGGCGCGACGGGCAGCCAATACTGCGCGACCACCACGAGTTTTGGAGCGAACCAAGAAGCCGTGGGTGCGTTTGCGTTTGGTAACGGAAGGTTGATAAGTGCGTTTCATGATGTTTCCTAAAAATTGGTAGATAATTAAACCGTGAATTACACTCCAATTTGCCGCTTTTGTCAATCAATATAAAAACTTTTCGTTGGCCAAAGTGTGACAACGGGTTTTATGCATTGATAGAATTTGTGGATAAAATTTTGCGGCGGTTGTGGATAAAAAAGAGCAGAATGGGTATAATCGCCCAACCTTGCTTTTCTCTGTGCGCAAGGCCGTCTGAAAGCAGCGGGAGTATCGTAAGAATTTGATTTTTATCGGATTGCCTGTCTGCTCTGCCTTCTTGTATTTCCCAAATCTTCCATTTTCCGAGCTTAATCTCATGACGTTAGCTGAATTTTGGCCGCTGTGCCTTTGCCGCCTTCACGAAATGTTGCCTGCCGGGCAGTTTGCGCAATGGATTGCGCCTTTGACCGTG
>NZ_JBQCWY010000126.1:0-7198 GCF_051956955.1 Neisseria sp. P0021.S005
AAGTTTCGCAGACTTCATCGCTTTCAAAGAACAAGACTTGAGCCACGCCTTCGCCGGCATAGATTTTGGCAGGCAGGGGGGTGGTGTTGGAAAACTCAAGCGTAACGTAGCCTTCCCACTCTGGCTCGAACGGGGTAACGTTGACGATAATGCCGCAGCGAGCATAGGTGGATTTGCCCAAGCAGACGGTTAGGACGTTGCGCGGGATGCGGAAATATTCGACTGTGCGCGCCAAAGCAAAGGAGTTGGGCGGAATGATGCAGCAGTCGTCTTCGACTGTAACGAAGTTTTTCGGGTCGAAGTTTTTCGGGTCGACGATGGTGCTGTTGATATTGGTGAAGATTTTAAATTCATTAGCACAACGGATGTCGTAGCCGTAGCTGGATGTGCCGTAGGAAATGATGCGTTGGCCGTTGGCCTCTTTGATTTGGTTGGGCTCGAACGGCTCAATCATGCCGTGTTCTTCGGCCATGCGGCGTATCCATTTGTCGGATTTAATGCTCATGGTGGTTGTCCTGGGGTAAGGGTTGTTTGGAAATTCTTTAAAATCAACACAACAGCCTTATAGGCAGGCTTGTTCATTGATGTTTCAGACGGCCTAGAAGATGGATAAGGCCGTCTGAAAGGCTGTTTATTTGGTTTTGGAAGCAGATTTCTTAGGCAGTTTGACTTCTTTAATCATACCGTCTTCGCATTTCATGATGAAGACTGGTGTGCCGTTTTGGGAGGCGGTAAAGTTTCCGTGCGCCCTGCCTTTTTTGAACACGCCCTCCAGCGTCATATTGCGTAATTTGGCGCTGTTGGAGGAGAAAGGTTCGATAAAGGTTTCGCTGTTGCTGGAAACGGTATATACGCCTTTGCCGTCAAATTTGCCGTTTTTAAAGGCTCCGACATAGCTGCGGCCGTCTTGGCATTTCCATGTGCCTTTGCCGGATGGTTTGCCGTCTTTGCCGACATCGCCATCGTAAACGCAACCTTTTTCCTGATAAGGATTGATGGTTTCGGCAATGGCAGGCGAACCCAGCATGAAGGCGATAGGGAGTAGGGCGAGGTATTTCATCATTCATTCCTTTTTGCAGGCAGTTTCAGACGGCCTGATATTGGGATTCAAAAGTCAGCAGGGTTTCAGCAATACGGCGTGGCAATATGGCTAAAGCGTGTTCGCGCATGGATGCAGGGATACCATGGTAGGCTTCGGCAATACTGCCGGTAATGGCTGCTAAAGTATCGCTGTCTCCGCCCAGGGAAACTGCCAGTCGGATGGCGTGTTCAAAATCATCGCTTTCAAGAAAGGCGGTAACTGCTTGAGGTACGGTTTCTTGACAGCTTTCGTTGAAATGATAATGCGGCCGGATTTGGTCGCAACTTTGGCTCAAGTTATAGCCGAATTGTCGTGTAATGTCTTCTTTGATTTGCGCTTTGCCGATGCCGGTACGCGCCCAAAAGATGGCGGCGGCTACAGCTTGTGCACCTTTAATGCCTTCCGGATGGTTGTGCGTTACGGCGGCGGATTGTTCGGCAAAATGCAGGGTTTCTTCCAATGTGGCAAATGCCCAGCCAACGGCAGAAACACGCATGGCCGAGCCGTTGCCCCAGCTATTATAAGGTTCTGGATCTTTCCATTCTATCCATTGTGAAAAGCGGCCGCCATATGCGCCTTTAGGGTAGGGATATGCCCTACACCAGCCTTGTAAAATAGAGGCTAAATGATCGTTGCAGCCTTGTAAAACCCAATCGGCGATGGCAACAGTACAAATCGTGTCATCAGTAAAGTCGCTGTCGGGGCTGAAAATGTCAAAATCGATGTGACGGTAGTTGTCAAACTCAAATCTTGATCCGGCAATATCGCCAATGACTGCGCCCAACATCATGACATCCTTTCTGATACTTCTATTTATATTTCAGACGGCCTTTGATATTTCCCAATCAAAAGGCCGTCTGAAAAATTATTCTTGCCAGCCGCCCAAATAAGAAACCAGTTCTTCCAACATGGTGCTGATGGCTTCGGTCATCAGGATTTGCGAGGCAAAGGCGAGGCTGGCGGCATCGTCGCCGTTGCTTTCCGCTTCTTCTTGCAAAACGTCCAGATACTGGATGCGTTTGAGTGTAAAGTCTTGGGTAAGGATGAATGCGATTTGTTCTCGCCATACCAAGCCCAGCTGGGTAACAGTTTTGCCGTTTTTGACGTGTTGTACCACTTCATCGGCGGTCAGGTCTTGTTTGGAAACTTTGACGACCGGGACAACATCGCCTACGCCTTTGAGTTCGCAATCGCTGTCCAATTCAAAACCGCCTTCGCAATGGCCTTGCAGCAGCCAGCTGGTCATCAGGGAGGAGGGCGATTGTTTGGTGTTGGGCAGGGCTGCTTCAAGGCCGCCCAAGGCTTCGCGCAGTTTGGTCAGGATATTTTCCGCTTTGGCAGATGCGGCATTGTTGACCAAAAGATACCCGTGGCGCGTGTCGAAAATCACCTGTGTGCGGCTGCTGCGCGTAAAGGCACGGGGCAGCAGGTCGTCAGTAATCTGTTCTTTCAGTTCTTGTTTTTCCTTGCGGCCGACATTGCGCGCTTCGTTGTTTTGGATTTCCAAAACCTTTTCATCCAAAATATCACGGATGACGCCGGCAGGCAGGACTTTTTCTTCTTTTTTCAGGGCCACACGCCAAGTGTAATCGGCAGGGAAAACCAGCTCGGGCGAAAAGGAAACCGGCGTGGCAAAGCCTTCGCTAAACCAGTCCAAACCCTGACAATGGGCAAATTCGGATTGCGCCAATTTGTCGGCAAGGACTTCCAATTCGGGCAATTTGTCTTTGTTGAGCGGATAAAAACTGATTTGCTTAAACCACATGGCGAGTTTTCCTTTTTATTAAAACCGGCATTATACAGGGAAAATAACATACGGAAATCGGCAGCACCTTTAAAAATGCAGTAAAGGCGTTGACAGAAGAAAAGGCTTTCTGTATAGTTCGCGCTTCGGTTACGCGCCCATCGTCTAGAGGCCTAGGACACTGCCCTTTCACGGCGGCAACCGGGGTTCGAATCCCCGTGGGCGTGCCAAAATTCTTAAAAAACGCTCCTGCTTTTTTCAGGGGCGTTTTTTGTTTTCAGACGGCCTGTCGCTGTGAAAATATCTTTAAATTGGTTTACAATAATGCCATTCTGAATCTTAACGAGAGAAAACAATGTTAGACATCCAATTGCTCCGCAGCAATACCGCCGCAGTTGCAGAACGTTTGGCCGCACGCGGTTACGAGTTTGATACCGCGCGTTTCAACGCTTTGGAAGAGCAACGTAAAGCCGTTCAAGTGAAAACAGAAGAGTTGCAGGCTTCACGAAACAGTATTTCCAAACAAATCGGTGCGTTGAAAGGTCAAGGCAAACACGAAGAGGCTCAAGCTGCGATGGATCAGGTTACCCAAATCAAGGCGGATTTGGAGCAGGCTGCCGCTGATTTGGATGCCGTTCAGAAAGAATTGGATGCTTGGCTGCTGAGCATTCCGAACCTGCCGCACGAAAGTGTGCCTGTCGGTAAAGACGAAACTGAAAACGTTGAAGTCCGCAAAGTGGGCACGCCGCGCGAATTTGATTTTGAAATCAAAGACCATGTTGATTTGGGCGAGCCTTTGGGCTTGGATTTTGAAGGCGGTGCGAAACTGTCCGGCGCGCGCTTTACCGTCATGAAAGGTCAAATCGCCCGTCTGCATCGCGCTTTGGCTCAGTTCATGCTGGATACGCACACGCTGAAACACGGCTATACCGAACATTACACGCCTTACATTGTGGATGACCTGACCCTGCAAGGTACGGGTCAACTGCCTAAATTTGCAGAAGATTTGTTCCACGTTACCCGCGGCGGTGATGAGAGTAAGAAAACGCAATATCTGATTCCGACTGCTGAAGTAACGCTGACCAATACTGTTGCCGACAGCATCGTGGCCGGCAGTGATTTTCCGTTGAAATTAACTGCGCATTCCCCATGTTTCCGCTCCGAAGCGGGCGCATACGGTAAAGACGTGCGCGGCTTGATTCGCCAACACCAATTCGACAAAGTGGAAATGGTGCAAATCGTTCATCCGGAAAAATCATACGAAGCGCTGGAAGAAATGGTCGGCCACGCTGAAAATATTTTGAAAGCGTTGGAACTGCCATACCGCGTGATCACTTTGTGTACCGGCGACATGGGTTTCGGCGCAACTAAAACCTACGACTTGGAAGTTTGGGTTCCTGCGCAAAACACTTACCGCGAAATTTCCAGCTGTTCCAACTGCGAAGATTTCCAAGCTCGCCGCATGAAAGCGCGTTTCAAAGATGAAAACGGTAAAAACCGTTTGGTGCATACTTTGAACGGCTCAGGCTTGGCAGTCGGCCGTACTTTGGTGGCGGTATTGGAAAACCATCAAAATGCCGATGGCAGCATTAATGTTCCTGCTGCGTTGCAACCGTATATGGGCGGCGTGACCAAATTGGAAGTAAAATAATCGTTGTTTAAATAAAAAGGCCGTCTGAAACTTGGGTTCAGACGGCCTTTTCTATGATTGAGCAATTATTTGTTGTGTTGACGGAAATATTCCCATTCTTCGACAACGGTACCGTTAGGTAAGTGGCACACGCCGTATTCACCACCGTCTTTATCTTTTTTGATTTCGGATTTGCCACCTTGTTTGACGCAGAATTCAGAAGCAGGATTGGCCACGCCGACCTTAGGAGATTCTTGTTTTTCAGAAGCGGAGCAGGCGGCCAAAGCAGTGGCGGCAGCGAGGCTGAGGATAAGGGGTTTGATCATGACGTATCTTTCATTTGAAGGATAAAAACAAGTGGATTATAGGGGACGCTTGCGTTTAATTGAGTTAAACAGATTAAAGGCCGTCTGAAAAGTTTTCAGACGGCCTTTAGTTTAAGAAGTCATACCGGATTATTTGGCTGCTTCGGTTTTTTCGCCTTCTTTAGCAAAGTATTTGGCGTAAATTTTGTCGTATTCGCCGCTTTCGCGTACTTTTTTCAGCGCATCGTTCAACATTTTGATGGTTGCTTCGTCGCCTTTGCGTGCAGCGATACCGTAGTTTTCGATGGTGAAGTCAGGCAGGGAGATGAAATCCAAGCCTTTGGTCGGGTTGTTTTTCACATAGTTGGCAATGACTGCGCTGTCGCTGACTACGGAATCCAAACCGCCGTTTTCCAATTCTTTGATAATCAGGGGAACGCTTTCAAAGCGGGCGATTTTCGGATTGTCGTTGCCCAAGAGTTTGGAAACGGAGAAGTCGCCGGTGTAGCCGGTTACCACGCCGACTTTGGCCATGTTTTTCAGGTCTTCGGAAGAAGATACTTTTTTGCCTTTCGGAACGAGGACGACTTGGGTAATTTCAAAGTATGGGTCGCTGAAGAGCATGCTTTGTTTGCGGTCGTCAGTGATGGTTACGCCGGACATAACGATGTCCACGTCGCCGTTGTTCAGCGAAGGGAAGAGGCTTTCCCATGGCTGGTGTTTGAATTCGACTTTGAAGTTGCCGGCTTTGGCCATGGCATTCATCAAGTCAACGTCAAAACCTTCCACTTTGCCGGCAGAATCCAAAGATTCAAATGGGGCAAACTCGGCGTTAGAGCCGACACGGTACACTTTATCGGCAGGAGCAGAGGCATTGTTGCTTTGACCGCCGCAGGCAGTCAGGGCAAGGGCGGAACAAGCGAGGGCAGTGGCCAGCCATTTTTTCATGTTCATGATATGTGCTTTCTTAATAAAATGTTAACGGATAAAATCTTAGTTTAGCATAATTTTGTGAACAAACTAGCCGAAATCAGTGGTCTTTTTCTCGGAAAAATGCGTAGGTTACGTCATGGAAAAGGTCGGTGTGCGGGCTGTCTTCATAGCTCAATTCCGCCAACGCGTCTTCAAAGGCAAGCTGGATGGATTCTACGGCATCGTTGGCCATGTCAGAGGGCAGGGAGCGGATAAGGCCTTTGAGGGCGGTGGCGAGGACGTGGTTTTGCATACGCAAAGCGTCGTTGGCCTCTTCCAGATATTCGAGGCGTTGTTCGATGCTGCTCATGATGTATCCTTGAGTATTAAATAAAATAGTGATTATATAGCGAATTAATATTAAAATGTGACGCTTGCGCCGGCTTGCCGGATATGTCCAACCATCGGCCGTATTTCAAGTGATTTTAGGTTTGAATGCGGCTCACAATAAAAATGAAAAAACGAGATTATTATGGAAAACAACCGTCTTGACCCCACAGCCCTCGAGGAAGAAGATCTGAATTGGGAAAAACGCTTGGAAAGATTGCGTCAGGCACGACAATTCAATACTGCGCCGACTCATGCGCCATTGGTCAAAAAATCGGACGACGCTGTCGATGTTGCGCCCAAAACCGCGTCTAAAAAAGAATATAAATTAGATGCGGACAATCGTGAAAAAGTATTGGAAGAATATTTGTACCGCTGGCAGTTGGAACACAATACTGCCCTTGCAGACGATGGCGAAGCAGTGGAAACCGATGCGATGGTGGTTTTGCAGGACAACTGGTTGAGCGCGCAATCGGCATTGCAGGCCGCGGCTTCAGAGCGTCATATTGAATCCACCCGCACTGTCAGACTGAATCCGAAATCAGGTGCCGTAGATTTTGATGCGCCTGAAGTGGAAGAAACTGAAAAACCGGAAAATGATGATGCGCAAGCGGCTGAAGAGGCGGTTTCAGACGGCCTTGAAAAAGAACCGGCCATCAATGTCCATATCAATGTATTGAACCCGCAGGCGATTGGCCGTCGGGAAGTATTCTGTGTTTCTGAAAAGGATTTGACCGAGCGTCTGATTAAGCGTTTGCGTCCCCATGTGGCCGATGCGGTCAACGGCATGATTCGGATTGCCGTGCAAAAACAAATGGCCTTGTTCACTTACCAGTTGCAGCAAATGCTGAACGAGCAGGCGCCTGGCTTGGTGGAGGATGTATTGGAACACAACGTCAAACGTATTTTGGACGATATGAAGACTGAAATGAAATACCGCCGTTGAGTATCCTGGCCGTCTGAAAAGTTTCAGACGGCCTTTGGCGTAAAATTCCCTTAAAATTTTACGAAACGTGTATAATAGCGGCTCACGTTTTCGTGATAAATATCCTTTCTAAATAGTTGATATGCCCGATGCAGAATCGGGCATTTTTTTTGAGATTGTTATGAATAAAAATAAAATCATTGTATTGCTGATT
>NZ_JBQCWY010000127.1:0-7159 GCF_051956955.1 Neisseria sp. P0021.S005
CAAGGCGCACTTGAAGCCGCAGCCGAACTTTCCGCCCGCTACATCAACGAACGTTTCCTGCCCGACAAAGCCATCGACGTGATGGACGAAGCAGGCGCGGCGCAACGGATTCTGCCCAAATCCAAACAGAAAAAAGTCATCGGCAAAGCGCAAATCGAAACCGTCATCGCCAAAGTCGCACGGATTCCCGAAAAAACCGTGTCGCACGACGACAAACAAGTGCTGCAATTCCTCGGCCGCGATTTGAAAAACATGGTTTACGGTCAGGAAAACGCCATCGACGCGCTGGTTGCCGCCGTTAAAATGTCGCGCTCCGGCCTCGCCCTGCCCGACAAACCGATAGGCTGCTTCCTCTTCTCCGGCCCGACCGGCGTCGGCAAAACCGAAGTCGCCAAACAGCTTGCCTACTCGATGGGCGTACCGCTGCAACGCTTTGATATGTCCGAATACATGGAACGCCATGCCGTATCGCGCCTCATCGGCGCGCCGCCTGGCTACGTCGGCTTTGAACAAGGTGGCCTTTTGACCGAAGCCGTCAACAAACAGCCGCATTGCGTGTTGCTCTTGGACGAAATCGAAAAAGCTCACCCCGATATTTTCAACGTCCTCCTACAAGTCATGGATGCAGGCAAACTGACCGACAACAACGGCAAGAGTGCCGACTTCCGCAACGTCATCCTGATTATGACCACCAACGCCGGCGCGGAAAGCCTCAGCCGCCCCAGCCTCGGCTTTACCGCCAAACGCGAGCGCGGCGATGAAATGCAGGCCATCAACAAGCTCTTCACGCCCGAGTTCCGCAACCGCTTAGACGCGATTATCCCATTTGCGCCCTTGTCCGAGCCTATTATCGTTAAAGTCGTGGACAAATTCCTGCTCCAGCTCGAACACCAGCTCCTCGACAAAAAAGTCGAAGCCGAATTCACGCCGGCATTGCGTAAATATCTGGCGGAAAAAGGTTTCGACCCGCAAATGGGCGCACGCCCAATGAACCGCCTGATTCAGGAAAAAATCCGCAAACCGCTCGCCGACGAACTCCTGTTCGGCAAACTCGCCGAAGGCGGCTTTGTGCTGATAGACTGGGATGCAGCGAAAGAAGAAGCCGTGTTGAAGTTTAAGAAAAGCAAGGTCAAACCTGAAACAGAAACTGTTTAACCGACTAAAAAATAAAAGGCCGTCTGAAATTTCAGACGGCCTTTTTATCTCAATCAAAAATCTGATTTACAAAACGGATTTAACAGTGGCAACCACATTGTCTACGGTAAATCCGAATTCTTTGAACAGCAAGTCAGCAGGTGCAGACTCGCCAAAGCGGTTGATACCGACCACGGCGCCGTTCAAACCGACGTATTTATACCAACCGTCGGCATGTCCGGCTTCTACGGCTACGCGTGGCAAGCCTTCCGGCAGAACCGCGGCTTTATAGGCGGCATCTTGGCGGTCGAATACATTGGTAGAAGGCATGGAAACAACGCGCACGGCAATACCTTGTTCTGCCAATACTTTTTGCGCTTCCAGAGCCAATTCAACTTCAGAACCGGTAGCAATTACAACAGCCTGTGCATTGCCTTGAGCTTCACTGATTACATAAGCACCGCGTTTGATGTCGTTTAGCTGTTGCTCATCACGCGCTTGGAATTTCAGGTTTTGACGGCTGAAAATCAGGCTGGACGGATGATCGGCCGCTTTAACAGCTTCAGACCACGCTACCAAAGATTCAACGGTATCGCATGGACGCCATACATCCATATTTGGAATCAGGCGCAGAGTGGCAGTTTGCTCGATAGGTTGGTGGGTCGGACCGTCTTCGCCCAAACCGATGGAATCGTGGGTGAACACAAATACAGGGTTGATTTTCATCAGCGAAGCCATACGTAAGGCGTTACGCTCGTATTCGCTGAACATCAGGAAAGTCGCGCCGAATGGTTTAACACCGCCATGCAGGGTAAGGCCATTCATCACCGCGCCCATACCGAATTCACGCACGCCGTAGTGAATATAGTTGCCGCCGTGTTCGCGGGTAACGGAAACGCTGTTTGACCAGTCAGTCAGGTTGGACGGGGTCAAGTCGGCAGAACCGCCCACCAATTCAGGCAGCTCTTTTGCCAAGATTTCGATGCTGTTTTGGCTGGCTTTACGGGTCGCGATGGTTTCTGCTTTGGCACACACTTCTTTCAATGCGGCTTGAACGTAAGCATCGAAATTTTCAGGCAGTTTTTTATCCATGCGGCGCACGAATTCTGCAGCTTCGGCAGGATATTTGGCTTGATATTGAGCGAAGAGTTCGTTCCATTCGGCCTCAAGTTTCGCGCCTTTTTCTTTTGCATCCCATGCTGCATAGATTTCTTGAGGGATTTCAAACGCAGGATAAGCCCAACCCAAATGTTTGCGCGTGGCTTCGATCTCATCCGCACCCAAAGGCGCACCGTGGGTTTTGTGACTGCCTTCTTTGTTGGCACTGCCTTTACCGATTAAGGTTTTGCAGCAAATCAGGGAAGGTTTGCCGGTTTCGGCTTTGGCCGCTTCAATGGCCGTCTGAATGGCATCAGTGTCATGACCGTTTACATTTGGAATCACATGCCAGCCGTAGCTTTCAAAGCGTTGCGGAATATTTTCGGTAAACCAACCGTCCACTTTACCATCGATGGAAATATTGTTGTCATCATATAAAACAATCAGTTTGCCCAAGCCCAAAGTACCGGCAAGCGAGCAGGCTTCATGCGATACGCCTTCCATCATGCAGCCGTCGCCCATGAAAACGTAGGTGTAGTGGTCAACGATATTCAAACCGTCTTTATTGAATTCGGCAGCCAAGATTTTTTCGGCCAAAGCCATGCCCACAGCGTTGGCAATACCTTGTCCCAATGGACCGGTCGTGGTTTCCACACCGTCGGTGTAGCCATATTCAGGATGGCCGGGGGTTTTGCTGTGCAGTTGGCGGAAGTTTTTCAGATCATCAATGGAAACGTTGTAGCCGGTCAGGTGCAACAGGCTGTAAAGAATCATGGAAGCATGACCATTGGAGAGGACAAAACGGTCGCGGTTGTAGAATTTCGGGTTGGCTGGATTATGATTGAGGAACTTCGTCCACAATACTTCCGCCATTTCCGCCATACCCATAGGCGCACCCGGGTGGCCAGAGTTGGCTTTTTGTACGGCATCGACTGAGAGGAAACGGATTGCGTTTGCCAGTTGAGACATGGTTTGACCTTCCTTGGACAAGATTGGAAATATGAAAAAAGTGTGCCGATTATCGCCTGAATCAGCCGTGCTTTCAAGAATAGCCTTTGATATTTGCATTGTCAGACGGCATGATTTCCAATAGGCCGTCTGAAACGGACGGGATAGATGATATTAACTGTTATTTCGTTTTGAAACAGTATGTTGTAAATTTTTTATCGGATAAATAGGAAATCGCTATAAGTATAAACCTACACTTATTCCGTAAGTCTTTGAATACTGCTCTTTTCAGACGGCCTTGTATGAGACAGGAGTACCGCAACTATTGTTAAGGGCAAACCCTGCTTTTGCTTTGCATAGAGCCAAATGTTATGATTTTATATGCACGCCTAAGGCCGTCTGAAAATACTCACATCAAACTACTACCATGACAAAAGGCTTGTGTGCACTTCATTAAGGAACACTGATTATGTCACCCGAAAACCAAGCTGAAAACACTCCCTCCTCAACAGATAAACCTGCCAAAACCGCTCCTCCTAAAACATTCAATCCAAGAGCCAGCGTTATCCAGATCCACCCTGAAGGCGAACGCATCCATCCGAAAAAAGCAGAAGGCCGGTTTGCCAAATTGCGTATTGCCGCCGTATTGGCCACGCAATTTGTGTTTTATGTGATTCCATGGTTTAACTGGAGTGGCCGTCAGGCAGTTTTATTCAATATCCCTGACCGTCATTTTTTCATTTTCGGCCTGTCACTGGGCATGGGCGATTTGATTTACCTTGCCCTGCTGCTGATGATTTGTGCCTTCGGCCTGTTTTGGTGGACAACCATTGCCGGTCGTTTGTGGTGCGGCTATTCTTGCCCGCAAACGGTTTACACCGAAATCATGCTTTGGATCGACAACTTGGTTGAAGGCGACCGCAACAAACGTTTAAAACTGGAAAAATCGCCTTGGAACTTTACTAAAATCCGCATTAAAGCCACCAAAGCCCTGTTGATTTTCCTCTTCTGCGCATGGACAGGTATTACTTTCGCAGGCTGGTTTAATCCAATCCGTGAATTTGTTCCAGCCCTGTTTACCGGCGCGGCAGGCGGTGGCGCAATGTTTGCCGCAGCGTTTTACGGATTCATGACCTTCTTTTTTGCCCACATCATGCGCGAAAAAGTGTGTCTGCATATGTGCCCGTATGCACGCTTCCAAAGTGCGATGTTTGACAAAGACACACTGATTATTTCCTACGATACCGAACGCGGCGAACCTCGCGGTGCACGCAAAAAAACCGCCAACAAAGAAGACAGCGGCTTGGGTGACTGTATCAACTGTGCCATGTGTGTACAGGTCTGCCCTGTCGGCATCGACATCCGCAACGGTTTGCAATACCAATGTATCGGTTGTGCAGCCTGTATCGACGCTTGTGACGAAATCATGGACAAAATGGGTTATCCGCGCGGCCTGATCCGTTACACCACAGAAGGCGCAATGGAGCATGAATACCCTGAAAGCGACATCAAAAAACGCCTGAAACGCCCTCGCGTTGCAGGTTATGGTGCAGTATTGTTTGTGGTTATTATTGCTTTCTTAACCGGTATTGCCACTCGTAAAATGGTCGAAGTGGATATTCTGAAAGACCGCGGCGTGATGGTGCGCGAAAACAGCCAAGGCTGGGTGGAAAATGCCTACAACCTGCGCATCATTAATAAGAGTGAACATGAACAGACCGTTACTGCCACAGTCAAAGGTTTTGATGATATCGCCTTGACCGGCTTGCCTGAAAACGGTATTAAAATTGCGCCACGCGAAACCGTGACCATTCCGGTTCAAGTGTCCACCATCCCTGAGTACGCCGAAAAAGGCAGCCAGCCGATTGAATTTACTTTCACATATCGTGAAACCGATGACGCTGATGCCGAACCGACTGTCTTGAATGAAAAAGCAACCTTTATTGGAGAATAACAACGGTGTCCAAACCCAATTCCACTAAGCCTTGGTATAAACACACTTGGCCTTGGGTGCTGATGGCAGGTCCAATCTTTGTCGTTATCGCCAGCGTGTCTATGTTCTTCGTCGCAAAAGAACATACGACAGACTTAGTTTCCGACGATTACTATAAAGACGGCAAACACATCGAAATCCAGCTTCACCGCGATGAAGAAGCCGTTAAACGACAGATTCAGGTGCAGGTTTTAATCAGTCCGGACATGAATGCCGCCAAAGTATTCGTCAGCGGACAATTCGATCCCAAACAGCCATTAAACCTGCTGCTGATGCACCCTACACGCAAAGCTGACGACCAAACCGTCAAGCTACGCGCCGTAACTGCCGAACCGCAAAACGGCCGTATGGAATACGAAGCCGTCTTTAAGCCTTTACGCCAAACCAACCATTGGTACTTGCGAGTTGAAGATACCTCAGGCGTGTGGCGTGTTGAAAACAAATGGATAGTCAGCCAAGGCAATGCAGTCAATCTGACGCCTATGGACAAATTGTTCGACAACGGCAAACAAGCCGCTTCAGAAGAACAATAAATCCAATGGTCAGGCCGTCTGAAACTTTCAGACGGCCTGAAAATCTTTATATCCTATATTCTTCTTTAAAATATGATTTTTTCCAATTGGCGCAGACTGACTGAAAACGAAGTCCGTATGGCAAAACAGGTTTTTGCCGACAGCATAGACTTCAACCGCATTAAAATATATCGCGGCATCCCCTTCCTGCCCAACCCCAATACCGCCATTGCCCCCAATGGAAATATATATTTCCCGCGCAAACACTGCCCTGATGATTTCACTCAAGCCGGCATCGCCTACAAAATCTGGCTGATTCATGAGCTTACACACGTCTGGCAACACCAGCGCGGTCACAAAGTTTGGTTGTCCGGTTTATTCATTATGCTCAAAGGCGGATATAGGAAACGCGAAGCTTACGCCTATCCCATACCTTTGCCTCACTTCAACCAACTCAATATCGAGCAGCAAGCCGACCTCGTTGCCCACTATTTTGCAGCCACTTACCTGCCCAAAAACATTTACACCCCTCAACAACCCATTTTTCAGACGGCCTTAACAGGCTTTCTTCACAACCCGAATAACAAAGCCCTTTGCCCACGTTACTTGTCGGCAAAAAAACAACACTCAAAAAAGCCCAGTGAGCAAATAAGCTATAATGGACAATCCGACACATCATCCAAAAGGTCACAAACCATGCCTTGGAACATACCTATTTTACTTACCTGGATGCGCGTCCTATTAATCCCCGTGTTCACCATCCTATTCTATTTACCGAACACATGGATTCAACTACAAACCGTCAACTGGACAGCCGCCATCATCTTTGCACTTGCAGCTATTACAGACTGGTTTGACGGCTTTTTAGCACGTCGCTGGAAACAAACCTCCGACTTTGGCGCATTCCTCGACCCCGTTGCCGACAAACTCATGGTTGCCGTTGCCCTACTCCTGCTCGTCAGCCTTGGCAGAACATACGCTATCTTCGCCATGATTATTATCGGCCGAGAAATCACCATTTCCGCCTTACGCGAATGGATGGCACAAATGGGCAAACGCGGCAGTGTCGCCGTAGCCACTATCGGCAAATTCAAAACTACTGCCCAAATGATCGCCATCTTCCTTTTACTTATCGGCACAGACAAATATAACGATCCTTTCTATCTCATTGGTAACATATTGATGTTTATAGCATCTGTATTGACCATCTGGTCCATGTGCTACTACCTAAAAATGGCATGGAAAGAATTCAAATAAAATTTTTAAAAAAATAAAAACAAAACACTTGACGCACACGATTAAATCCATAATAATTGCGTCTTCTTCGATATACGAAGCAACAAGCTGTCAGAGCGGGAATAGCTCAGTTGGTAGAGCGCAACCTTGCCAAGGTTGAGGTCGCGAGTTCGAGACTCGTTTCCCGCTCCATTCTGATTACTTGTTGATTGTTCTTTTTCAATATGCGGGAATAGCT
>NZ_JBQCWY010000128.1:0-7158 GCF_051956955.1 Neisseria sp. P0021.S005
CCGGAACGCTTTTTGCTGCTGGACGGCGGCAACAGTCAGTTGAAATGGGCGTGGGTAGAGAACGGCACATTTTCCGAAGTCGGCCGCGCGCCGTATCGTGATTTGACCCAGCTGGGCGAAGAATGGCTGCAATTTGCCGATGATGATGTGAAGATTGTCGGTTGCGCCGTGTGCGGTTCGGTAAAAAAAGCGATGGTGGAAGAACAATTAACCCGTCCGGTCGAATGGCTGTCTTCCATGCCGCAGGCTTTGGGTATCCGCAACCATTACCGCCGTCCTGAAGAACATGGCTCCGACCGTTGGTTTAATGCGCTGGGCAGCCGTCGCTTTACGCAAAATGCCTGCGTCGTCGTCAGCTGCGGCACCGCCGTAACCACCGACGCGCTGACGGAAGACAATCATTATCTCGGCGGCACCATCATGCCCGGTTTCCACTTGATGAAAGAGGCGATGGCGCTCAAGACCGCCAACCTCAACCGCCCCATCGGCAAGGTATATCCGTTCCCAACCACAACGCCGAACGCCATTGCCAGCGGCATGATGGATGCCGTTTGCGGCGCGTTGATGATGATGCATGGCCGTCTGAAAGACAAAACGGGCGAAGGCAAACCGGTCGATATTATTATCACGGGCGGCGGCGCGGCCAGAGTCGTGCAGGCGCTGCCGGAGTCATTCGTTCATGACAATCAAGTGAAAATCGTCGATAATCTCGTGATTCACGGGCTCTTGCATTGGATTGCCCATCGCAACGGACAATAAAAAGGAAAACGCATCATGAAATGGCTGTTTGCGGTCTTGGTCGCACTCAACATCATTGTTTTTGGCAGCATGGTTGCCTATCGGACACAACATAAAACCGCGAAACCCGAATCTGCCTTGGAAGGCGGCACGCACGAATTATTGCGCCCGTCTTCTTTGGACGCGCCCAAAGCCGAGCCTCAGCAGGCATCGCAACCCGATTGGGTGGCGGATGAATCAGACGGCCTGATTATGGCAGAACCTGAATCCGAAGAAGCAGAAGCCTTGCGTAAAAAGCAAGAAGCGCAGCAGTTGAAAGAGAAAAAAGAAAAAATGCGCCGCGAGAAAGAAGCGCAAGAGCGTCGCGCAGCCGAAGAAGAGATGGACGCGGCCGGCGTGGAACGCTTGTGTACCAGCAGCGCCACCGTAGTGATGGATGAAGACGATTACCACCGCATCAAAGGCTTGTTGGGCAAATGGCCTCATGCGGCCAGCCGCAGTATCGAAAAACGTAACGGCGCATCCGGTGGCGAAACTTCTTCCAAAACCTTCCGCGTGGTCTTGCCTGCCGACGGCGACACTTCCGCCCAGCTTGATGCCTTGGGCAGCCGCGGCTTTAGCGGCAGTATTCACAACGGCGAAATCAGCATTGACGTAACACGCAGCCGCTCTTCCGCCCAAGTTTTGATTTCACGCTTGTCCAGCGCAGGTTTTGGCGGTGCGCGCATTGTCGAACAGGAAGACAGAAGCGCACCCGATACCGGTTTGAGCGTAGCACGCATGACCGTGGTCTTTATGGCGGTCGACGAGCGCGATGCCCAAGACATCAGAAACATTGTCGGCCGTTATGGCAAGTTGAACATGAAAACCTGCCGATAATCAGGCCTATTCGGTTTCAGACGGCCTGATAAGCAGCCGGCCAAGCCTGATAAACCGAACGCCAAAAAACACGAAACCCACTGTATCGGCAGTGGGTTTCATGTTTTTCGGTTTTGAGTATCTGATATAAAGGGGAACAGGTATGTTTCGTATATGCGCACTCCGAGTATCAAGAGATAATGGGAAAGAGGGGGATAAAATCTGTCGTTTAATGGCTCGGATTAGGACGTCTTCCGAGTGGTTTTGATTATACGCTAATAATAACTATTATCAATAGCAAAATTGAAAAAATAATGGTTTTTGTTGTAATGCTTTGTTTTGTATGGAAATTAAATTGTGGCATTGGCTTTGCCGTGATTGAAAAGGCCGTCTGAACGTCAAACGAACAGGCCGGTTGAAATAGGGTAAGGCAAACATTTCAACCCTATATTTCAGACGGCCTTTTGATTTGTTTCAATCACTCATAAATCCAAGCAATCAACATATCCAAAGCCATATAAAATACCGTATAATCAAGGCCAAATTAACTTTGCCTGCTCGTCGGGCCGTCTGAAAAATTATGCAACAAACCTACGCCGCGGTACAGCGAGATTTGCTCGAAGCCAACCACCTTTCCCCCGATTTGCTCGCCCAAAGCCTGAGTATTATCGGCGCCAACCATGTCGATTATGCCGACATCTATTGCCAGCGTACTGCCTATGAAAGTTGGCATTTGGAAGAAGGCATCGTCAAATCGGGCAGCTTCCAAATCGATCAGGGTGTGGGCGTGCGTGCCGTTTCGGGCGATAAGACTGCTTTTGCCTACGCTGACAGCCTGTGTATCGATTCGATCAACCGCTCTGCCAAAGCCGTGCGCGTGATTGGTGCGGCTGGCGGCGAAGCCAGCGTCAAAGTGCCGACACCTGCCTACGGCAAGCCTGTCCATATGGCGATTGACCCTATTGCCAGTCTTGATTCTGCTGCCAAAGTCGCGCTGTTGAACAAAGTTGAAACGCTGGCCAAAGCCGCCGATCCGCGTATCGTGCAAGTGATGGCCGGTTTGACCTGCGAATACGACATGGTGTACATCGCCCGTCTGGACGGCAAACACGCTGCCGATATCCGTCCGATGGTGCGCATGAACGTAACCGTCATTGCCAAGCAGGGCGAGCGTCGCGAGCAGGGCAGCGCAGGCGGTGGCGGGCGTTATGATTTGGCGTATTTCGATGAAAACTTGGTGCATCGGTTTGTCGATTCCGCCGTCAAACAAGCCCTGACCAATCTTGAATCCCGTCCTGCGCCTGCCGGCGAGATGACCGTTGTTTTGGGCAACGGCTGGCCGGGCGTGTTGTTGCACGAAGCGGTTGGACATGGTTTGGAAGGCGATTTCAACCGTAAAGAAACCAGCGTTTTCTCCGGCCGAATCGGCGAGCGCGTGGCTGCCAAAGGCGTTACCGTTGTGGATCAAGGCGATATTGCCGACAGACGCGGCTCGCTCAATATCGACGACGAAGGCAACGAAACCCGCCGTACTGTATTGATTGAAGACGGTATTTTGGTCGGCTATATGCAGGACGAAACCAACGCCCGCCTGATGGGTATGCAATCGACCGGCAACGGCCGCCGCGAAAGTTACGCTTCCGCTCCTATGCCGCGCATGACCAATACCTTTATGGAAAACGGCGGCTATGAGCCGGAAGAAATCATCGCGTCCATCGACAAGGGCATTTACGCCGTCAACTTTGGCGGCGGACAAGTGGACATTACCAGCGGCAAGTTCGTGTTCAGCGCATCCGAAGCGTGGTGGGTGGAAGGCGGCAAACTGCAATATCCTGTCAAAGGCGCGACCATCATCGGCAACGGTCCCGAAGTGCTGAAACACGTTTCCATGATAGGCAACGACACTGCGCTCGACAGCGGCATCGGTGTCTGCGGCAAAGAAGGGCAGAGCGTTCCTGTCGGCGTCGGACAACCGACACTGAGGATTGATGCCGGACTGACCGTCGGCGGTAGCGAAATTTAAACGGCAGGCCGTCTGAAAGGTTTTCAGACGGCCTTTTGCATTAGGATAAAACCATGCAGGAACAGAATCGGAAATCAAGTTTTCCCATAGTGATGTTGCTGGTGTCGGTTGCACTGTGGATAGCATCTTTGTCCAATGTTGCATTTTATTTGGGCAATCATGAAAGCATGAAGGGTTTGACCGTTTTGATTTTGGGGTCGATATTTGCTTCTTTGGATATCAGATATTGTGCGGCCTATGCGAATTATGTTTGGTTGGCGGCCATTGTGTTGCTGGTGTTGCGGAAGAAGGTTGTGCCTGTCCATACGGCACTTTGGGGCTTGGCGCTGGTGGCTTTCAGTGTGAAAGCCGTACACGTCGATGAAGCAGGGAATACATCGGATATTGTGCGCTACGGCGCGGGATTTTATTTGTGGTATGCCGCATTTGCGGTTGCCACCATCGGCACGTTTGCCGGAAAGATTAAGGAAAGAAAAGCCACAACGCTGGCAGATGGGACGAGAAATGACGCTTGATGAATGGTTGCGCCAATCGGCACTGCCCAAAAATGAAGCGCGGATGTTGTTGCAATATGCGCTGGGTTACACGCGTGCGCAGTTGGTTACACGCGGTACGGACGATTTGGCGGAATCTGACCTGCAAATCTTGGAGGCTTTGGCGCAACGCCGTCTGAAAGGCGAGCCGATGGCCTATCTGTTGGGCGAGCGCGAGTTCTACGGACGACGCTTTACCGTCAATCCCCATGTGCTGATTCCACGCCATGAAACTGAGCATTTGGTGGAAGCCGTGCTCAAACGCTTGCCGTCGCAAGGCCGTGTGTGGGACTTGGGGACGGGAAGCGGCGCCATTGCCGTAACCATCGCGCTTGAACGCGGTGATGCCGATGTTCGTGCATCCGACATCAGCGTCGGTGCTTTGGATACTGCCCGTCAAAATGCGGCCGAATTGGGCGCAAAAGTGGAGTTTGCGCAGGGTTCGTGGTTTGATACCGACAAGCCGTCTGAAGGCCGATACGATGTGATTGTTTCCAATCCGCCGTATATCGAGGATGGCGATGAACATTTATCGCAAGGTGATTTGAGGTTTGAACCGCAAAATGCGCTGACCGACTTTTCAGATGGCCTCAGCCATATCCGCCACATTACCCAAGAAGCCCCTAAATACCTGAAAGCCAACGGCTGGCTGCTGTTTGAACACGGCTATGACCAAGGCAAAGCAGTGCGGAACATTATGCTGGAGAACGGTTTTGCAGAAGTGGCAACCGAACAGGATTTGGCTGGATTGGATAGGGTAACGCTGGGGCGTTTGCCTGCTTAATGGGCATGGTTTGTCGAAATATAAAAAAGGGCGTGTCGATCACGCCCTTTTGGTTTTTTGGTTTAGCTGTTCAGACGGCCTGATTTAACGCCAAGCAGCGACGAACTCCGCCCAGTGTTGTTTTTCTTCGGCTTGTGCGGCCAGATAATGTTTGATGCGTTTGATTTCGACTTCGTATTCGTCGGCATCGAGCGCGCCGCTCATCATGCGAAAGCGCATATACATCAGGTAGGTATTGGCGGCATCGGTTTCACAATAATCGCGGATGTCTTTCAGACGGCCTGCATGATAAGCGTCCCAGACCTTGCTACCGTCCATGCCCAGTTTGCCGGGGAAGCCGCAGAGTTTGGCCATATCGTCCAAAGGCACGCTGGCACGCGGTTGGTAGAGGGCGAGCAAATCCATCAGGTCGCAATGGCGGGAGTGGTAGCGGCTGATGTAGTTGTTCCACTTAAAGTCGCGGCTGTCGCCAAAGTCGCCGTCGCCCATGTCCCAATAACGGGCGGCGCTGATGCCGTGTATCAGGGCGCGGTAGTGGAGGACGGGCAGGTCGAAACCGCCGCCGTTCCAGCTGACGAGTTGCGGCGTATAGTTTTCGATGACCTCGAAGAATTTGGCAATCATGACTTCTTCGCTGTCTTCGGGATCGCCGATGGTACTGACGCGGATTTTGTCCTGACCCCAGCGCATACAGCAGGAGATGGCGACGACTTGGTGCAGATGGTGTTGCATAAAGTCGCTGCCGGTTTTGGTGCGGCGTTGCTGCTGGGCAAACAGGACGACTTCGTTGTCGGGCAAATCGGCAGGCAAATCGTAAAGCTGGCGGATGCCGTTTACGTCGGGAATGGTTTCGATGTCGAAGGCAAGTATCGGAGTCATGGCGTGATCGGGTTGGATAAGGGATGATGTCATTGTGGCATGACGGCGCAGATAAAAAAAGAGGCAATCCCCCACAGGATTGCCCCAATACCTCAAATCAGAGATTTACGCTTCACAAACAATACAGGCTTTCACCTGCGGCTTTACAGATGCAGCTCAACTCTGCATCGGTAAACTTTCATTTCGGGCATTGCACCGAAATCCTCTAAAATACCGCAATTTCTTGCAATATCAGAAAATTGCTTACAAAAGTATCTAAAACCAGCGAGGCCGTCTGAACGTTTTGTAATTTGATGTAGTGAAATTTACGCGAATTTTTACAGTTTGCCAAGTATTTTTTTCTGAAGGCTAGTTTCGGTATAAATTTCAGGTATTGTCATATTTTTGCAATTATATTTCATAATTGTTTTAAATTTAGATATTTATTTTGTTTTTTTAAATTTTAATTTAATTTTATTTCATATTTTGAATGATTAAAATGTATTTTTTCAGATGGACTGTTTTTTAATATATTGTTTTTAAAAGAAATTAAATTTAATATGTAAATGAAAAAAGTGTATTGGCCTGATGTTTTTCATTTGAGAAAAAATATAGGGTTGTTTGAAAGTTTCAATCACGATGAAAAAAGTTGTTTTTAAAGCATTTAAAGCAGAATATTATTTGATTGTTTAAAACCAAACATGAGTTTCGGTTTGATTCAATTAAAATGAAAAAGCGGCGAAAGAAGGATTTCGTCGCTTTTTGCATATTCAAATTGTAATTCAATGTAGTCAATAAAAGCTGCTTTCGCCTTCGGGACGGGTTTTGAAGCGTTTATGCAGCCAGAAATATTGTTCGGGATGCTCGCGTACCCGCTCTTCGATGAAGTCATTCATGCGCTGGGTATCGGCTTCGACATCTTCGGTCGGGAAATTGTCCCAAGCCGGATAGAAGCGCAGGGTTACGGTATTGTCGGCTTCGCGCGTGGGAATGGCGGGAATGATTTTGGCTTTGGTCATGCCGGCGATACGGCTGAGGCCGGTAATCGTGGCCGTCTGAATGCCGAAGAAATTGACGAAAATGGAATCGTTGCGGCCGAAGTCTTGGTCGGGCAGATAAAGAAAGGGCGCATCGCTTTTGCGCAGGTGTTTGATGATGGCGCGCAGGCCTTCTGTGCGGCCGATCAGGAAAACATTGTTGTAGCGGTGGCGGCCTTTCAGGATCTGCTCGTCCAGGGCTTTGTTTTTTTGGTGCGAATACATGCTGGTCAGCGGCACATCCTGATTGAGCGTGTAAACCGCCATTTCAAATGCGGTAAAGTGCGGATAGAGGATGATGACTTTTTCGCCGGCGGCGAGGGCTTC
>NZ_JBQCWY010000129.1:0-7143 GCF_051956955.1 Neisseria sp. P0021.S005
GTTGTGCCTACGCCATACACGTTTTGGAGCGCGCCGTTGGTGTAATAAGAATTGCTGCTGCTGTCGTTGTAGGTTTTGCCGTCCCACACGCTGCCCGCATCGGCAAACAGGCTCAGACGGACGGTACGCGAATCTTTAATACCCGGCATCGGGAAGAGCAACTCTGCGGAAACGTTGGCTTTTTTGTTACCGCCGTAGCTGATTTTCTCGCCGTATTCGTCATAGACTTTCGGGCCCAGCGTACCGCTTTCAAAGCCGCGGACGGAGCCTAAACCGCCGCCGTAGAAGTTCTCAAAGAACGGCATTGTTTTGGTTTTGCCGTAGCCGTTGCCATAACCGACTTCGCCACCCAGCATCAGCGTGAAATCTTTGCTCAACGGGAAGAACCAAGTTTGGTTGTGGGTCAGGGTGTAGTATTGCAGGTCGCTGCCCGGCAAAGCGATTTCGCCGTTTACGCCGGTCAGGTAACCGCGGGTCGGCCACAAGGCATTGTCGGTTTTGTTGCGGCCCCAGCCGATGGTACCTTTGTACAACCAGCCTTTGAAGTTACCCACGCCACTGCCGTCGCCTTTACCGTATTGATTGATAAAGTCGGCATAGCGTTTAGGCGCGCCTTTGTAGGTGTTAACAGTCAGACGCTCTGCGGCCAAACCGAAGTTTACACGGTCATATTCGGTAACCGGAATACCGATACGCAAACCGCCGCCGAAAGTCGTGGTTTTATATTGTTTCGCGCTGGAAGAAGCTTTACGCGGGTCGTAAGACTTGCCGTAAAGGTCGTAGCCCAAGCTTACGCCGTCAGGTGTGAAATATGGGTCGGTAAACGACAATGAGCCGTTTACTGTGGTTTTACTGCGGGAAGCGCGCAGGGCAACGGATTTACCCGTACCGAACAGGTTGTCTTGAGCCACGCCGGCAGACATCACCAAACCGGTATCCTGAACCCAACCTGCGCTCAAGTCGAGCGAGCCGGTAGAACGTTCGGTCAGGCTCATGTTCAGGTCAACTTGGTCAGGCGTATTGGCCACAGGAGCCGCATCAAATTGAACGTTGTCGAAGTAGCCCAACAACTCAACGCGCTCTTTAGAACGTTGCAGTTTGGCAGAATCGTAAGGCGCCGATTCCATTTGGCGCAACTCGCGGCGGATGACTTCGTCACGGGTTTTGTTGTTGCCGGTAATGTTGATTTCGTTTACATAGATTTTGCGGCCCGGTTGAACGGTCAGTACAAAATCAACGGTATGCGTTTCGGCATTTGGAATAGGTTGGACATTGATTTCGCTGAATGCGTAACCTGCCTGACCCATGCGGTTTTGAATGGCTTCGAGCGAATTGGACATTTGCGCGCGCTCGTACCATTTGCCCGGCTTCATGGTCAGCAGTTTTTCCAAATCTTCTTTCGGCACTTCCAGCGTATCGCCTTCGATGCGTACATTGCCCCAGCGGAAGCGGTCGCCTTCGCTGACAGTTACTTTAATGGTTTGCTTGGTTTTGTCTTCGTTGGTTTGGATATCGGTATCCAAAATACGGAAGTTGAAGTAGCCGTTGTTTTGGTAGTAATTGGTGATTTTTTCCATGTCCTGAGCAAATTTTTGCTCATTGAACTGGTTGCTCTTAGTGATCCAAGTCCACATGCCGCCTTCGCTCAGGGACATTTGCTTCATCAGACGGCGGTCGGAATAAACTTCGTTGCCTTCAAATGAAATATCGGTAATCTTGGTAGATTTGCCCTCTTCGATGGCAATATCGATAGACACGCGGTTGCGGGCGAGTTTGGTTACAGTCGGCGTGATTTGGACAGACTGTTTGCCGCGGCTCAAATACTCTTCTTTCAAACCGGCAACGGCTTGGTTCAGCGTTGCTTGGTTGAAGTATTGGGATTGCGCCAAACCGAAGGCTTCAAGGTTTTTCTTGATGGCATCGTTTTGCAGCATTTTCGCGCCGGTAATATTGAGCGAGCTGATGGTCGGACGCTCAATCACGGTCAGCAGGACTTGATTGTCCATGGTTTCGACGCGTACGTCGTCAAAGAAACCGGTTGCGTAGAGTTTTTTAATGATTTCTTCACTGCGCGCATCATTGAAATTATCACCGACTTTAACGGGTAGGTAGTTGAAGACGGTACTTGGCTCGGTGCGTTGCAGGCCTTCGACGCGGATGTCCTGAATGGTAAAGTCAGCCAATGCCAGCGGGGACAGGCTCAATACCATTAAAGCGGAAGCAATCTGGTTCAGTTTCATAAATTATCCAAACAAACGGTTGATGTCATTAAAGAAAGCCACAGCCATCATCAAAAGCATGGCTGCCAGTCCGAAGCGCAGGCCGGCTGCCTGTATGCGCTCGCTCAAAGGCTTTCCGCGTATCCATTCGGCGGTATAGAAAACCAGATGTCCTCCGTCTAAAACGGGCACGGGCAAAAGGTTCAACACGCCTAAGCTGATGCTGACCAAGGCCAGAAATTCAAGGTAGCTCTGCAATCCGAGTTTGGCGGATTGTCCGGCGACATCGGCAATGGTCAGGGGGCCGGAAATATGGTTCAAAGAGGCATTGCCTGTAACCAGTTTTCCAAAAAATTTGAGGGTCGTCCACGAATAGTTGACGGTTTTGTTCCAACCCAATTCAAAGGCTTGGGCAACGGAAGGCGTATAACGGTAGCGGATGGTTTTATCCCACTCTTTATCCGCCTGGGCAGCAAGCCCTGCTCTACCCACCAGCACGCCTGCCGACTGCTCGACGCTGTCCGGCCGGATAGCGGTCACCAGTATTTTACCGTCGCGCTCGTAAGTCAGTTCGATTCGTTTGCCGGGGCTGGCGCGGAAGAGTTCCGTCCATGCCTGCCAGCTTTCGATGGGCTTCCCATCGGCGGTCAGCAGTTTGTCGTTTTCCTTCAAACCTGCTTTTTCGGCCGGACTATCAGCCAAGACTTTGCCGATGCGGTTAGTAATTCTAAAAGGCAAAAGGCCGATGTTGCCTTGGTTTTTCGCAACTTTACCTGCTTCAGGCGTACCGGCGGCATCAATTATGCGGACGGCTTGGGCATTTGAGGCCGTCTGAACGGCGACTTTTACAGGACCGGCTTCAAGGTTCAACACCATCTCGGTTTGCGCATCGCTCCAGTCTTTTACGGCGATTCCGTTGACCGATACAATCTTATCGCCTGCCTGAAAACCTGCTTTGGCGGCAATACTGGCAGGCTCGACCATGCCGACATAGGGGCGCAACTCGGTTACGCCGAAGGAAAAGCTCAAACCGTAAAGCAAAACGGCCAAAATCAAATTGGTCAAAGGGCCGGCGGCAACAATGGCGATGCGCTTGGCCGGATGCTGCTTGTCAAAGGCATACGGCAAATCTGCCTCCGCCACCTCGCCTTCGCGCGTATCGACCATTTTAACGTAACCGCCCAGCGGAATCGGGGCAAGACACCACTCGGTATCGCCGCGTTTTCGGGTGAAAAAGGGCTTACCGAAGCCGACGGAAAAGCGCACGACTTTAACGCCGCACCAGCGGGCAACAATATAGTGTCCGAACTCATGCAGGCTGACCAAAATCAGAATGGCGACGATAAAGGCTAAAAAGGTTTGCAAAAAAAATCCCCTGGGTGGAATGTGATAATCAACGGATAAGGCCGTCTGAAAACCGATTATAAAGGCAGTTGTTCCATTTTGTCTGCCTAAATGCCAAGCGGTTGGCGTTTCAGACGGCCTGTCATTGAAGCTTTATTGTTTGCCGATAAAGGCTTCTGCCTGTCTGCGTGTTTGCGCGTCTTGCGCCAGCAGGCCTTCGATATCGTGACGGCCGTCTGAAAAATCTTGGGCAAGGCAGTGGGCAACGACTTGGGCAATATCGGTAAACTTGATGCGTTTATCCAAGAAAGCGGCCACGGCAACTTCGTTGGCGGCGTTCAACACGCAAGGCGCGGCGCCACCTGCATTCATGGCCTGATAGGCAAGTTTCAGACATGGGAAACGGTCAAAATCAGGCTTTTGGAAGGTCAAAGCGGACAACGCGCCGAAATCCAACTCGCCCACGCCGGAATCGATGCGTTCGGGCAGACCCAAACAATAAGCAATCGGCGTACGCATATCGGGATTACCCAACTGCGCCAATACCGAACCATCGCGATAACGCACCATGCTGTGTATCACGGATTGCGGATGGATGACGACTTCCAGTTTTTCCGGCGGACAGTTAAACAGCCAATGCGCCTCAATCAACTCCAAGCCCTTATTCATCATTGATGCAGAATCAACGGAAATTTTTCGCCCCATACTCCAATTCGGATGCTTGACCGCCTGCTCGGGCGTAATGCTGTCAAATGTACTTAAATCGGTGTTAAGGAACGGGCCGCCCGATGCGGTCAGGATAATCGAATTGATACCGTGCTCATTCAGACGGCCTGTGTAATCCCTTGGCAATACTTGGAAGATGGCGTTGTGTTCGCTGTCAATCGGCAAGACGGCGGCGCCGTTTTGACGGGCGGTTTCCATGAACAATGCGCCGGAAACCACCAACGTTTCTTTGTTGGCCAGATAAATGGTTTTGCCCTTTTGAGCGGCGGCCAAAGCCGACGGCAAACCGGCCGCGCCGACAATGGCACACATCACGCCGCTGACTTCATCGGCCGAAGCCACATCAATCAGGGCTTGAGCACCATATAAAACCTGCGTATCGATGCCTTCTTGTTTGAGTTTCTTTTCCAGCTCGGCCGCATGGTCGGCATCGCCGACAACGGCATATTCCGGACGGAACTGTTTGCATTGCGCCGCCAGCTTGTCCACCTGCCTATGCCCTGCCAGCGCGAACACGCGGAATTTTTCGGGATGGCGGGAAATAACGTCCAAAGTGCTTTCGCCTATGCTGCCGGTACTGCCTAATATGGTCAGAACTTGTTGTGTCATGGTGTGTTCTTTGTGTGCTGTGCAAACGGTATTCATTGTGTTTGAAATAGATTTCTTTGCCGTTTCCAATTTTCAGACGGCCTTTTGCCTACCGGTTAAACAGGCCGTCTGAAAGAATTACTCAATGCCGTATTCGATGGTAACAACCAGTCGGACTTGTTTGCCGACGGTGCTTTTATCGTAAGAACCGCCGTATTCGTCGTCCTCACTGCTGCCGGTGTCGGCATAGATGTTGAACGAGCCTTGCGAAGCAGAACGCATGGCGCCCACTTTGCCGCCGCCGGTTTTGGCAAACTCGGCCGCTCGTTTCTGCGCATCCTCAGTCGCCTGCGTGATCAAATCGCGTTTGATGGTTTCCAAATTGCCCAGCAAATATTGCGGATTGTCGAAGCGGATGAATTCGTTTTGCGCACGGAAATTCAAAATGGCGCGCTGGGCGGCCTGGATTTTGTCCAGTTTTTTGGTGTTGACCACAATATTGAGGTCGCCGTCGTAGCCGTTGGGCGTGCGGGTTACGTTGCCCCGTTCGTCGCGGGTTTCATTGAAAACGCGCGACACTTCAGGCAGGCCCACTTTCATTTCAGCCGCCGTAAAGCCTTGCTCGCCCAAAAACTTAGACAGCTTTTTGCGTCTTGCCGTCAGCAAATCCAAAACTTCCTGATAGCTCTCGCCGTGCGCGTTCACGCCCGTATTCCACGTAGCGCTGTCGGATTGGAAGTTTTTCTCCGCCAAACCTTTTACAGTAATCGTCCCCGGTTGGCGCAGATTCTTAAACTGCACGCCCAAAATAAACGCCGCAGCCATCAATCCCAGTGCCAACAATACGCCCAAAATCGATAAAGATGAAATCTGTTTTTGTTCGAACATAATCAGCTCCCTCAACAACGTGAGACAGGCGGTTTAAAACAAATATACGAAAGCGGCATAAATGCTGATAACGGCAATCAGGCTGTCCACACGGTCGAACACGCCGCCGTGTCCCGGCAACAGATTGCTGCTGTCTTTGATACCGGCCGCACGTTTGAGCCAGCTTTCCAGCAAATCGCCGCACACGCTAACCACGGTCAGAATCAAGCCGATCAAAATCGTTTTGAACCAACCGGCTTCAAAAGTCAGCCAACCGGCTTTCCATACGATGGTCATGTACACGGCAACGCACAATGCGCCGCCGATCGCACCCTCCCAGCTTTTACCCGGACTGATGGTCGGCGCAATTTTGCGCTTGCCAAACGACTTGCCGCAGAAATACGCGCCAATATCGGCCACCCACACCAAGCCCATAATCGCCAATAAAGACAGCGCGTCTTCAGGCTGAGGGCGCAGGTAAACCAGTGCGAACCAAAACGGCATCACCAACAACCAACCGACAGTGTAAGCCTGCCAGCCGCCGTTTAACTTCCATTTCGCTTTCAGCCACCAAGGCATGACAATCAGCCAAAACGCCAATACGACACACCAAACCAAATCAGGCAGCTGCCAACCGCCGGCATAGGCAATCACGCCGAACACCAGCGTTGACGCTAAATAATGATTGATTTTCAGCTTGTCCAAGCCGCTCATGCGGGCATATTCCCACAAAACCAACATAGCAATCAGGCCACAAAACGCCGCCCACAACCACATAGGTGCATAAAACAGCATGACCAGCATCAGCGGCAAGAGCCACAGCGCCGTTAAAATCCGTTGTTTCAACATAATTCTCAACCCCGTTGCTGCTCAAGCGGCAGCTGTTCGGAAGTCCGCCCGAAGCGGCGCTCCCGTTTTTGGAACGAAACAATCGCCTCGTTCAGCGATTTCTCATTAAAATCAGGCCACAGCGTATCCGTAAAATACAATTCCGCGTACGCCATCTGCCACAGCAGGAAATTACTGATGCGCGTCTCGCCGCCGGTTCGGATAAACAAATCCGGCTCGGGTGCATCGCCCAACATCAAATAGCGCGACAACGCCTCTTCCGTAATCTCGGTTGCACCCTCGGCAATCAACTGATTTGCCGCCTGCAAAATATCCCAGCGGCCGCCATAATCGGCGGCAATGCTCAAAGTCAAGCCGGCATTGTTTGCCGTCAACGCCTCTGCCGCCTCAATCCCCTTCAGGATTTCAGCATTAAACCGCTCACGGCTGCCGATGACTTTCAAGCGCATATTGTTATCGTGCAAACGGCGCACCTGCTTTTGCAAAGCCTGCAAAAACAGCCCCATCAGAAAAGAAACCTCTTCCTCGGGGCGTCGCCAGTTTTCAGTCG
>NZ_JBQCWY010000130.1:0-7107 GCF_051956955.1 Neisseria sp. P0021.S005
TTTTTGTGCAAGCAAAATTCAAATACGTTTCGTTCTGGGCCATTATTAGTTGCATGTGCTTTTTTAACTATATAAGGCTGATGCTCATCTAATGTAAATTCACCGATGTATCGGACATGAGCATTTAGTGTGTCATTAGCAAAAACACGGATGGCTTTTCCTGTCTGTTTATGTTCCAAGAGAGCTTTATTCCCATTGATCATACGCTGATCACCACGTTGTCCTTCGCCACAATAAAACAGGGTGGTTCCCTTCTCATCCCAGCGATCATAATAGCCGTGGTCTTCGCCTTTTTCTGGGTGAGTAAAGAGGAAGATATTGGGCGTTTTTGCCGAAGCAGCAATGCCACTTTGTCTATTGCCACCGTATTGGTCATGTAATTCTGAACGTTTAATAATATCGTTTTCTTGTAAAGAAAAAGAGTTGGAAGACATGCGACTCTCCATTTTATTAAAAAGGCCGTCTGAAATTTTTTACTCCGGCTTAAATACGCCTGTATCCGTTTTAGGCTGCTGCTCGGCAATTTCGGCTTTTGCCGCAGCCTGCTCCGCTTCGGCTTTTTCAGTTTCGATGCGTTTTTTCTCGGTTAGGTATTGGTTGATTTGGTGTACCAATTCCTGTGTGCCTTGATGGGTCAGGGCGCTGATTTGGAAGAGGCGCGGGGTTTCCATGTCGAATTGGAAGCGGTCGTCTGGTTTGGGGTAATCCCAGCCGATGGCTTCGAGGAAGGAGGCGGTGCGTGCTTGGGCTTCTTCTTCGTCGAGCATGTCGAGTTTGTTCAGCACCAGCCAGCGCGGTTTGCCGTAAAGTTCTTCATCGTATTTGCGCAATTCGTTGATGATGGCTAGGGCTTCTTCAGCAGGGTTGACGGTTTCGTCGAAGGGCGCCAAATCGACGACGTGCAACAGCAGGCCGGTGCGCGATAGGTGTTTGAGAAAGCGGTGGCCGAGGCCTGCACCTTCTGCCGCGCCTTCAATCAGGCCGGGGATATCGGCCATGACAAAGCTGTGGTTTTCGTCGATGCGCACGACGCCTAAATTCGGATGCAGGGTGGTAAAGGGGTAGTTGGCGATTTTGGGGCGTGCGGCGGATACGGCGGTAATCAGGGTGGATTTACCGGCGTTGGGCATGCCTAACAAGCCGACGTCGGCGAGGACTTTAAGCTCGAGTTGCAGGGAACGGGTTTCGCCTTCTTCGCCGGGCGTGGATTGTTTGGGCGCGCGGTTGACGGAGGATTTGAAGTGGATGTTGCCCAAGCCGCCTTTGCCGCCTTTGGCGAGGCAGACGCGCTGGCCGTGGTGAGTGAGGTCGGCAACGATTTCGTCTGTATCGAGGTCGCGGATAAGGGTGCCGACGGGCATTTTGAGGACGATGTCGTCCGCACCTGCGCCATAGCGGTCGGAGCCGTGGCCTTTTTCGCCGTTTTTGGCTTGGTAGCGTTTGACGAAGCGGTATTCGACGAGGGTGTTGGTGTTTTCGTCGGCTTCTGCCCAAACGCTGCCGCCTTTGCCGCCGTCGCCGCCGTCAGGGCCGCCGCGGGGTACGAATTTTTCGCGGCGGAAACTGGTTGCGCCATTACCGCCTTTGCCTGCGGCGACTTCGATTTTTGCTTCGTCGATAAATTTCATGATGTTCTCTTATGGGTATTCGGTTGTTTCAGACGGCCTTTGTTAATAGAGGAGCTTGGTGTCTGAACGGATAAAATGTTGCTTATTATAAAGGATATTTCGGTTTTAGGCCGTCTGAAATATGGTTTCAGACGGCCTTGGATTTATTGGGCGAGGGCTTGGTCGATTTCTTGGTAGAGTTGGGTGAAATTGGGTTCGCCAACGTAGGTTTTAAGGATGTTGCCGTTTTTGTCGATCAGGACGGAAGTCGGGTAAACCTGTGTACCAAAGGCTTTTGCGGCAGTTTTGTCGGCATCGTACATGACGGTGAAGGGAAGGCCGTATTCTTTGACGTACTGATGGACGCTTTCGATAGGATCGATGGGCTGGGCAATGCCGAGGACTTGGAAATTTTTGCCTTGATAGTCTTGGGCGGTTTTGATGATTTTAGGCATCTCGCTCACGCAGCCGGGGCAGGAGGGAAACCAGAAGTTAATGAGGGTAACTTTGTCTTTCAAATCGGCGTTGGTAATGGTTTTGCCTTGCAGGTCGGGCAGGGCGAAATCAGGGGCGGCTTTGTTGCTGGGGATAAGGACGAAGGTAAGAAGCGCGCCAATCGTGGCAATGACAAGGAGTGTGAGTATTTTTTTCATGATTCGAGGTTTTGAATTGCGTGTGCTAAGGTTTGGGGAACGCTGATGCTGTGGCCGCTTTCGCTGCTGACGGGCATAAGGGTAACTTCGGCTTCGATGGCAGCTTTGCCGTTGGGCAGGGTTGCGGTTTGGCTGAGGATGATGTGGCGTGTGCCGATGTCTTTCAGACGGCCTGTGAAGGTTAAAACATCGCCTTCAAGCGACGGGCGGCGATAGCGGATATCGACGCGTGCAACAACGAGCATGATGCCTTCGAGTTCGGACAGAAGGTCATGCTCTTGAAAAAACGTCCAGCGCGCTTCTTCGAGAAATTCGAGATAGCGCGCATTGTTGACGTGGCCGTAGCCGTCGAGATGGTAGTTGCGGACGGTCAGTTTCATCAGTTGAGATTGATGGGTTGGAACTCTTCGCGTGCGATTGGTTCGTGTTCGAGGTCGGTAATCACGGTGGAGAGTTGGATATCGAACCATTCGTTGAAAATGTCGGCATCCAAATCCGGCCATTCGCTTTCGTCTTCGCACCAGTCGGCCAATTCGGCAGCAAAAATATCTTCAAAACGCGCTTCGATTTCGTCCCATACTTCGTCGGCAGTTTCGCATGGGCGAACGAGGTAGGAATTGGCATCGGCTTGAATGTCTTCCAGTGTCAGGCCGTCTAGGTGATTGCCGGGCAGGGATTTCAGCCAGTTCCAAAATGGATCGAGGGGGATAAGCAGGAAGACGCTGCGGTTGACTTCGTACATGGTGTTTTCCTTGGTTTCTGTATAGTTGAATGATATAGCAAAGGTGGTGGACTGGCTATCTTTTGGGGGATAAAGGCCGTCTGAATTTCAGACGGCCTTTATTTTTGGGAACAATCAGAGGTTTTCTGATGGTGTTTGATACAGGGTTTGGGGATTGGCTGTATCGGGAATTTCTGCCGGAGCGGTTTGAGGGGCTGTTACCGGTTCGGAAGTGGCATTGCTGTCCACTAAGTCATCAATGTCGATGTTGTCGTCTTCGCTTTGAGGGAGCGTGCCGCCGGTTTGTTGGGTGCGGACTTTCATGTAAAGGTCGCGTGTGTAGCTGTATTTGTCGATGGCTGCACCTTCGAGGCTGTCGGTCAGGTCGAGCAGTTCTTCACGGGTGTTGATGGCTTGCAGGCCGATTGTGCCCCAGCGTCCTGCTCTGGTGTGGAAGACGGCATTTTTAACCGGATAGACGGTGGTGACGGCGTTGCCGACGGTATCGCGTACGGTAGACGGGCCGAGTAGGGGGACAACGAAGTAGTTGCTGTTTTTCCAGCCCCATGAGGCGAAGGTATCGCCGAGGGTGTTTTTATTGCTGGGCACACCGCCTGCACCGGCTACGTCGATTAAACCGCCAAGGCCGAAGGTGGTGTTGATGCCGACGCGGACGAGGTCTTCGCTGGCGCGTTTGACGTCAAGGCGCAGTACATTGCTGCCGAAGCTGACGACATCGCGCAGGTTGTTGAAGAAGTTGATCACGCCGGTACGCACCGGTTTGGGCGTTATTTTGCGATAACCGCGTGCGACAGGGGAAAGGACGTATTTGTCTGCTTTGTCGTTGAACTTGGAAACGGTACGGTTGTAGCCTTCGTAAGGGTCGGCTGGATTGCGTTCGGCAAGTGCGGGAGCGGAGGCTATGCTGATGAGGAGGCAGAGTGAAGCGGTGGTTTTTTTCATGATTGCAACCAGTCTTTGATTTCGTAAAGTTCGGCCAGTGCGCGGACGGAATCGGGAATGTTTTGAATGGTCGGTTTTTTGTCTGTCCGGCGCAGAGCGTTGAGCAGCAGGGAAACGCAGGCTGAATCTGCTTTGCCTACTTGGCTGAAGTCTATACTGTCTGTTTCTTTCAGACGGCATTGTTGTTCGTAGCGCGCAAAGGCGGAGGCAGTCAGGGTTTTGACGGTAACGTCGCCGCTGATGTAGAGCGTGCCGTTGCGGATTTCTGTTTGCATGGTGTCTTTATGATGTAAGGCACCATGCCGTCTGAACATCAGGCGGCATGGTGCGGGGGTGGATTATTTACCGCCGTTTTTGGCTTTCAAGTCGGCAATCAGGCCGTCGATGCCTTTGGCTTTGATGGTTTCGCCGAATTGGTTGCGGTATACGGTAACCAAGCTTGCGCCTTCTACTGCGACATTATATGCGCGGTATTTGCTGCCGCTTTGGTAGGTGGTGAAGTCCATGTTGACCGGTTTTTGGCCGGAAACGTTGATTTCGGCGCGGACGACGATTTCTTTACCGCCTTTGTTTACGACCGGGTTGTCTTTGATGTTGACCTTGGCGTTTTTGAATTTCAGCATGGTGCCGGAGTAGGTGCGGATCAGCAGGGTTTGGAACTCTTTAGTCAACGCTTGTTTTTGTGCGTCAGTCGCAGTACGCCATGGGTTGCCGACGGCCAAAGCGGTCATGCGTTGGAAGTCGAAGTAAGGGATGGCGTAGGCTTCGGCTTTTTGGCGTGCAGTGTTGGCGTCGCCGCTGTTGAGGATTTTCAGCACTTGAACGGAGTTTTCACGGACTTGGTTGACTGCGTCGGCAGGAGAGGCAAATGCCATGCTGATGCTCAATACGCCGATGCTCAATGCGCTGATGAAAGAAGTTTTTTTCATGATAGTGTCCTGAATATTGAGTGGATATGTGTTTATTGTTTGTTTTGACCGGCAGATTCACCATCTGCGTTTTTCTCGGCAAAGCTGGTCATGAATTTGCCGATAAGATTTTCCAAAACCATGGCGGAGCTGGTGACGGTAATGGTGTCGCCTGCTGCCAAAGAATCGGTATCACCGCCTTGTTGCAGGCCGATGTATTGTTCGCCCAACAAGCCTGAAGTCAGGATTTGTGCGGAAACGTCGCTGCTGAACTGATATTGGCTGTCCAGATTGAGGGCGACTTTTGCCTGATAGGATTTAGGGTCGAGCTGAATAGAGGCAACGCGGCCCACTAGTACGCCTGCGGATTTGACCGGAGCGTTGGTTTTTAAGCCGCCGATGTCGCTGAAATCGGCATAGACGGTGTAGGTTTGTGATGATTTGCCGAACGATTGTCCACCGGCGGCGCGGAAGGCGAGAAAGCCGATGGCGGCCGCGCCCAATAAGACAAACAGTCCTACCCAAAATTCCAAAGCATTTTTTTTCATGTGCTATTGTCCTTGTTTCATTCTTTTTAAGTGTCGTTTCAGACGGCCTTTAGTCGGTAAACATCCATGCAGTCAACATGAAGTCGACGGCGAGGATGGTCAGGGCGGAAGACACTACGGTGCGTGTACTAGCGCGCAAAATACCTTCGGAAGTCGGTACGCAGTGGAAACCCTGATGTACGGCGATCAGCGTAACGGCTACGCCGAAGGCGGCGGATTTGATTAAGCCGTTGAGGACGTCGTAATGAAAGGTAATGTTGTTTTGCATTTGCGACCAGAAAATACCGCCGTCCAAACCCAGCCATTCGACGCCAACCAAATACGCGCCGTAAATGCCGGCAACATTGAAAATTGATGCCAGCAAAGGCATGGAAAACACCCCCGCCCAAAAGCGTGGCGCAACCACGCGTGCCACAGGATCGACCGCCATCACGTTCATTGCTTCAAGCTGTTCGGTGGTTTTCATCAAGCCGATTTCGCTGGTCATGGCACCGCCCGCGCTGCTGGCAAACAGGATGGCCGCCAATACGGGACCTAATTCGCGCAACAGGGAAGCGGCAACCATATAGCCCAAAATATCGGCGGATTTGAATTTTGCCAGCTGCGTATAGCCCTGCAAGCCCAATACCATGCCGACAAACAGGCCGGACACAGCAACAATCAGGACAGACAACACGCCTGCAAAGTAAACCTGGCGGATGCTCAGGCGTGGGCGGGTAAATGCCGTACCTGATTTGGCCAGGATGTGCAGGAAAAACAGCGTAATGCTGCCCAGCGATTGGATGAAGCCGAGGGTTTTTGCCCCGACGAAACGGATAAAATTCATAGGTTTCAGTTGATTGGTTAAATGGTTTCAGACGGCCTTGTTTAAGTTTCAGGCCGTCTGAACATCAGCCCAGCAAGTCTTGTTTTAAAGTCGTTTGCGCCGGATAGCGGTAGGCGACGGGGCCGTCTGCCAAACCGCCGACAAACTGGCGTACCCAAGGCGAGTCGAGTTCGCGCATTTCTTCGGGCGAGCCGGAGAACATGATTTCGCCGTGTGCCAAGAAAATGACTTGATCGACAATTTCCAGTGACCTTTCAATATCATGTGTTACCATGACGCTGGTCGAGCGCAGGGCTTTGTTGGCACGGCTGATGAGGTGGGCGATAACGCCCAGCGAAATCGGATCGAGGCCGGTGAAAGGCTCGTCATACAACATGATTTCAGGGTCGAGCGCAATCGTACGCGCAAGGGCGACGCGGCGCGACATACCGCCGGAAAGCTCGGAAGGCATCAGGTTTTCAACACCGCGCAAACCGACTGCATTCAGTTTCAACACCACCAAATCGCGGATGACTGCTTCGGGCAAATCCGTCAGCTCGCGCATGGGGAAGGCGATGTTGTCGAAGACGGATAAGTCGGTGAACAATGCGCCGTGTTGGAACAAAACGCCCATGCGGCGGCGGTGTTCGTACAGCTCCTGCGCCGAAAATGCGGCCAAATCTCGCCCTTCAATCAGCACTTTTCCCGATTGTGGGTGAATTTGACCCGTAATCAGGCGCATCAGCGTGGTTTTACCGCTGCCCGAACCACCCATTACGGCGGCGAAATTGCCTTGTGGAATGCTGAAGTTGATGTTGTTCAGAATAGGACGGTCGCCATATGCGAAGGCAACGTCTTTCATTTCGATGAAGGGTGTGGAACTCATGCAGGAGAGGGGTGTC
>NZ_JBQCWY010000131.1:0-7096 GCF_051956955.1 Neisseria sp. P0021.S005
GCCAACTATGTATTGTGGGGCTACGGCGACGGCGCAGTGATGGCTGTTCCGGCGCACGACGAACGCGATTTCGAGTTCGCCACCAAATACAATCTTCCGAAAAAACAAGTCATTGCCGTTGGCGACAACGCATTCGACGCAAACCAATGGCAAGAATGGTACGGCGACAAAGAAAACGGCGTCTTGGTCAACAGCGACGACTTGGACGGCATGAATTTTCAGACGGCCTTCGACGCCATCTCCGCCAAGCTGCAAAGTCAAGACGCAGGTGAACCGAAAACCCAATACCGCCTGCGCGACTGGGGCATTTCGCGCCAACGCTACTGGGGCTGCCCGATTCCTATCATCCATTGCGAAAAATGCGGCGACGTACCCGTCCCAGCCGACCAACTGCCGGTCGTCCTGCCTGAAAACGTCGTACCCGACGGCATGGGTTCGCCGCTGGCAAAAATGCCCGAGTTTTACGAAACCACCTGCCCATGCTGCGGCGGCGTGGCGAAACGCGAAACCGACACCATGGACACCTTCATGGAGTCAAGCTGGTATTTCTTCCGCTATATGTCGCCCAAGTTCGCAGAAGGCATGGTATCGACTAAAGCCGCAAAATACTGGGGCGCGGTCGACCAATACATCGGCGGCATCGAACACGCGATTCTGCACCTCTTATACGCGCGTTTCTTCACCAAACTGATGCGCGACGAAGGCTTGGTCAATGTTGACGAACCGTTTGAACGCCTGCTGACGCAAGGCATGGTCGTTTGCGAAACCTACTACCGCGAAAACGACAAAGGCGGCAAAGACTGGATCAACCCTGCCGATGTCGAGCTGACTTTTGACGACAAAGGCCGCCCTGTTTCCGCCGTTCTGAAAGCAGACGGACTGCCAGTCGTCATCAGCGGCACGGAAAAAATGTCCAAGTCCAAAAACAACGGCGTCGATCCGCAAGAACTGATTAACGCCTACGGCGCAGACACCGCCCGCCTGTTCATGATGTTCGCCGCACCGCCCGAACAGTCCCTCGAATGGAGCGACAGCGGCGTCGAAGGCGCACACCGCTTCCTGCGCCGTCTGTGGCGTACCGTTTACGAATACTTGAAGCAAGGCGAAACAGTCAAAGCGTTCGCAGGCAACCAAGATGGTTTGTCTAAAGAACTCAAAGACCTGCGCCACAAACTGCATTCCACTATCACCAAAGTCAGCGACGACTACGGCCGCCGTCAGCAGTTCAACACCGCCATCGCCGCCGTAATGGAACTGCTCAACCAATACGATAAAACCGACACCGGCAGCGAACAAGGCCGCGCCGTCGCTCAAGAAGTATTGGAAGCCGCCGTACGCTTGCTGTGGCCGATTGTGCCACACATCTGCGAAACCCTGTGGAGCGAATTGAACAGCGCGAAACTGTGGGAAGCAGGCTGGCCGACAGTCGATGAAGCCGCTTTGGTCAAATCCGAAATCGAAGTGATGGTTCAAGTCAACGGTAAACTGCGCGGCAAAATCACCGTCGCCGCCGACGCATCCAAAGCCGACCTCGAAGCCGCCGCCCTTGCCAACGAAGGCGCAGTGAAATTCATGGAAGGCAAGCCTGCGAAGAAAATCATCGTCGTTCCGGGCAGACTGGTGAACATCGTGGTGTAAAGCTGATTCGACATTAATTGCTGTAATTAGGAAAGGTCGTCTGAAAACTTGGAAACAGGGTTTTCAGACGACCTTTTTAAGGTAGATTGAGCTGTCTACATTACAGACCTCAAATAACTTAAATCTCAAAATCCTAAAAAAGTTCCCTTAGCCTGCACAACAAGATAATTTCGAAATATCTTTATCGAACGTAAGTGCAACTAATTTTAGCCCTTCAGCCATTGTTAAATATGGTGCTAGGGTTTCTGTTAAATCTTCTATCGTTAAGCCAAATTTAACAGCTAATGATGCTGCATAGATGACATCTCCTGCATTTTCAGATACAATATGAACCCCTAATACTTTTAGTGTTTCTGCATCTGCTACTAGTTTAAATACACCGGTTGTTTCACGGTTTACAATTGCTCTTGGAACAGCATCTAAAGGTAATACAGATGTCTTCACATCATACCCTTTCTCTTTTGCTTGTTCTTCTGTTAAACCAACCGTTGCAACCGTCGGATTCGTAAACGTAACAGCAGGAACTACCGATAAATCTATTTTTTTGTTTAATCCACCAATAGCATTATCAGTAATAATTCCACCTTCATAGGCTGCTACATATACAAATTGTGGTCCTAAAGTCACATCTCCTGCTGCATAAATCTTTTCATTACTTGTTTGACCAAAATCATTGATCAGGATTTCATTATTTTTTCCAGTTTCAACACCTGCTGCACTTAAATTTAAAGAATCCGTATTTGGTTTTCTTCCAGTGGCAACAAGTAACTGATCTGATTCAATGACTTCTCTACTGCCATTTACTGTTACGTAAACCCTTTTTATCTCTCCACTTTGTTCAACACGCTCAAAAGTTGCCCCTTTGACAAGGTTTATACCCTGTTCAATTAACGCTTTTTCAACTGACTCTGAAATCTCAGGATCATACTCCTTTAAAAGTCGCTCACTTCTTTGCATAAGCGTTATTTCTGAACCTAAATGATGAAATAGTTGTCCAAGCTCCATTCCAATGTATCCTGAACCAATTACAGTTAATCGTTTTGGTATTTTCTTTAACTCAAGAAGTGTTGTACTAGTTAAATAGTCCATTTTTTCAAGTCCTGAAATTTGGGGCAACGAAGGCGATGCACCTGTTGCAATTAAAAAGCGTTTTGCAGATAACTTTGCCCCATTGACCTCAACCGTACTAGCATCAACGAATTTTGCTTCACCTTTAATTAAATCAAAATTATATTCATCAATTAAATCCATATATTTTTGATTCCGAAGTTCGCTCACCAATTTATCCTTTTGCGTGATTAAACTAGCTAAATCCACTTCTCCAGCGGATGTTTGTAAACCTATAAACGGATTGTCTTTTGATAAATGATTGATTTCCCCTGCCCTAAGAAGAGTTTTTGACGGAACACAGCCAATATTCACACAGGTTCCCCCAACCGTTCCACGCTCAATCATTCCAACTTTTGCACCGTATTCTATAGCTTTAATTGCCGAAGAAAAGGCAGCAGCACCAGAACCAATAATAAGAAGGTCATAATTGTCTTCATTAATTAACGCCACGTTTTCTAGTGATGATACTTCTTCAATTTCTCCGGCTTGGTAATTTGCTTCATCAATCGCCTTTATTGCACTTTCAACCTCAATATCATCGGGCAGTTCAAATACTGCTTCACCACGACGATAACTAGACTCAATATTTTTAGCACCTATCTTTTCAAGTGCTGATTCTACGTGTTTTTCACAACCCGTACATGTCATTCCTGAAATGTTTACCTTAAATTTATTCATAAAAAAGCTCCTTTCGTTAATTAATCTCTCATGTTAATGTTTCTATTATTGGACACGAATGTAATTGCTTTTCATCTGGACATCGTTGTTTTAAGTCGTCTAACATAGTTTCAATTCGTTTTAAATCCTCTATTTGTTTTTGCACTTCCTTTTGTTTTTTAGAAACAAATTCGAACATATCTTGACAACGAACTTCATCTTTATCTACAACACCAAGTAATTTATAAATCTCGCTTAAAGAGAAACCAAGTTCCTGTATTCGTTTAATAAACCCAACACGCTTAACGTCATCATATGAATATATCCGATAACCAGCTTCCGTTCGGTGAGGTTCTTGTAATAAATTTTTTCGCTCGTAATATCTGATCGTTTCTTTATTAACTCCACATTTATCTGCAAACTCACTAATGCGATAAATCATCTTATTTCACCCCCTGAATATTATAAACCATGTACCATAGTACACGGTCAAGTAAATTGGACTATTTTATTTTTTTCCCAAAGTATCACTCGTATGTGATTGATACTTTTATATAATACTATTGATTATCCTAACATCCCACCAGAAAATCCGATTTAAACACCAGTTGTTTTTAAACTATTAAGAAAGTAATTCCACTATATATTCCGAAGACCCAAAAAACCATACGAATCAGTTAGATTCATTATCACAGTTCCCGTCATTAACATAGCCCTTAAAAGTTCAGGCAAAGAAATATCTAATGCGCTAGCCAAACGAATAAGATTTAATAGGGCGGGGTTACGCTCTCCACGTTCTATCATTCCGATATAAGTCCGGTACATATTCACTTTTTCAGCCAATGCTTCCTGACTTAAATCCTGGAGTTGTCTTAAATAACGAACATGTTTGCCAAATTGTTTTAAAATTTCTGATTTCATGATGACTATTCTTAATGTTTGCAAATTAAATTCCACATACAATAAGTATCAACTTTAGTTCTAATACAAAAGGCCGTCTGAAACCCTATATTCAGGTTTCAGACGGCCTTTTTAACTGCCCGATTTTATTCGCCGTAGTAGGCTTTGGTCAGGATTTCTTCCATATCGGCCACCATGGCGAGGCGTGGGTTGGCCGGGGTGCATTGGTCTTCAAAAGACATCATGGCCAGCTCTTTTCTGCCGTCGAGGAAGGTTTTCTCATCGATGCCCTGCTCTTTCAACGACATTTTGATGCCGACGTTGACCGCCAGTTCGTGGCAGGCGCGGGCGAAGGATTCGACGCCTTCTGCCGGTGTGCTGCATGGCAGGCCTAAGGTACGGGCGATTTCCTGATATTTCAGGTCGGCTTTGTAGTAGTTGTACTTCGGCCAAGTGGCGGTTTTCTGCGGGCGCGTGCCGTTGTAGCGGATGACGTGCGGCAGCAGGATGGCGTTGGCACGGCCGTGCGGAACGTGATATTTGCCGCCGATTTTGTGTGCCATCGAGTGGTTGATGCCCAAGAACGCATTGGCAAACGCCATGCCTGCGATGGTGGAGGCATTGTGCATATGCTCGCGCGCTTCAGGATCGGCCGCACCGTGTTTGTAGGAGCGTTCGAGGTATTGGAACACGAGCTTGATGGCTTGCAGAGCGAGGCCGTCTGTAAAGTCGTTCGCCAGTACGGAAACGTACGCTTCTACCGCGTGGGTCAGTACGTCCAAACCGGTATCGGCGGTTACGCCGGCGGGGACGGTCATGGTAAACGCAGGATCGACAATCGAAATAGTCGGGGTCAGCGAGTAGTCGGCAATCGGATATTTTTTGTCGCCGTCGCTGATGACGGTAAACGGAGTAACTTCGGAGCCGGTACCCGATGTGGTAGGAATGCCGATGAATTTGGCTTTGCGGCCCAACTCGGGGAAGCGGAACGCGCGTTTGCGGATGTCCATGAATTTTTGCACCAAGTCTTCAAAGTCGACTTGCGGCTGTTCGTAGAAGAGCCACATGGCTTTGGCCGCGTCCATCGGCGAGCCGCCGCCCAGTGCGATGATGGTGTCGGGCTGGAAGCTGCGCATCAAATCCGTGCCTTTATAGACGGTTTGGACGCTCGGATCGGCTTCGACATCGGTAAACAGCTGGATGGTCACTTTGTTTTTGCGTTGGTGGAGCTGGTAAGTGATTTTATCGACAAAGCCCAGATCAACCATCGAACGGTCGGTCACAATCATGACTTTTTCGCAGTCTTTCATGTCTTGCAGATATTGGATGGAATCGCGTTCAAAATAGATTTTGGCGGGCACTTTGAACCATTGCATGTTGTTTCTCCGACGGCCTACTTTTTTGATGTTTAACAGATTGACTGCGCTGACGTTGCCGCCGACGGAGTTTTTACCGTAAGAGCCGCAACCGAGGGTCAGAGAAGGCAGGAAGGCGTTGTACACGTCGCCGATGCCGCCGAAGGTGGAAGGCGAATTCCAAATTACGCGCAGGGCTTTGACGCGGGAGCCGAACGTTTTGACCAATTCTTCGTCGGCGGTATGGATGGCGGCGGAGTGTCCCAAGCCGTCAAAGGCAACCATTTCTTCGGCGAACTTCAAGCCTTGTTCGGTCGAATCTGCCTTAATCATGGCCAAAACAGGCGAAAGTTTTTCGCGGGTCAGCGGCTCGTTGGGGCCGACTTCGCGGCATTCAGCGATGATGATGTTGGTTTTTTCAGGTACTTTAAACCCGGCCTGTTCGGCAATCCATGCCGCCGGTTTGCCCACGACGGCAGAATTGAGTTTCGCGCCGCCGCAGCTGGCGCAGTTCGCCGTTACGCCGAAGATAAACTCTTCGAGCATGGCTTTTTCTTTTTTGTTGGCAAAGTACACGCCGTAGGATTTGAACTCTTCGGCCAACTCTTTGTAAATCTCTTTATCGGCAATCACCGCTTGCTCACTGGCGCACACCATGCCGTTGTCGAAAGATTTCGACATCACAATATCGTGCGCCACCTGTTTGATGTCCGCCGTTTTTTCAACATAAGTAGGTACGTTGCCCGCCCCGACGCCGAGCGCAGGTTTGCCGCAAGAATACGCGGCTTCCACCATCGCATTGCCGCCGGTCGCCAAAATCGTTGCCACGCCCGGATGCTTCATCAGCGCGGAAGTGCCTTCCATAGACGGCTTTTCAATCCACTGGATACAGTTTTCCGGCGCACCGGCCGCAATCGCCGCATCGCGCACAATACGCGCGGCATGGGCGGAACACTGCTGGGCGGACGGGTGGAACGAGAAAATAATCGGATTGCGGGTTTTCAGCGCAATCAGGGATTTGAAAATGGTGGTGGAAGTCGGATTGGTGGTCGGCACGATACCGCAAACCACGCCGACCGGATCGGCAATTTCAGTAATACCGGTTACATCGTTTTCGCTGATGACGCCCACGGTTTTCAAATCGCGCAGGCGGCGCACGACGTTTTCGCAGGCAAATAGGTTTTTGGTCGCCTTATCTTCAAATACGCCGCGTCCCGTTTCTTCGACCGCGTGCATGGCGAGCACACCATGTTTGTCCAGCGCGGCGATAGAGGCTTTGGCCACAATAAAGTCAATCTGCTCCTGATCGAGCTTAAGAAACTCGTCCAATGCCCGTAAACCCTTGTCAACCAGGCTGTTTACCTCGGCTACGGCTGGGCTGACGACGTTGTCGGCTGATGCGTTCATGGTGTATCTCCTTAATAAAAGGTGGCAAT
>NZ_JBQCWY010000132.1:0-7081 GCF_051956955.1 Neisseria sp. P0021.S005
TCGATGCGGATGCGTACGGGAATCCAACCGTTTTCAAACAAATGCAGGCTGTCGTTGCGGTCGAAATAAGGGACATCGGAAACCACGCCGACATTCAGGCCTTTGTATTCGACAGGCGAACCGGCAGACAGGCCGCGTACGGATTGTTTGAAGAATGCGGTGTAGTACAGCGAGCGGTCGTCAGGCAGGTTGGCGACTTCGCTGCGGCTGTCATAAAGCGTGAAGCTGTCTTCGCTTTTGACGTTTTTGCTGTCGCTTGTTTTGGGCGAATCAAACGAAATCGCACCGGACAGCAGGGCAGGCAGAGGGGCGGAATTGAGTTTGACACCACTGCCTGTGGTTTCGATATTAATGCCGCTTTCCAGCCAAAAACGGCTGGCGGAATTAATCAGTTTGTCGTTGGGGCTTTGAATGAAAATGGTGTAATGCACGCTTTGGTCGGACGGGTCGAAATGCGCGCTTTCTACTTGACCGACCATAAAGTTTTCATACAAAACAGGGCTGCTGACGTTGAGGATGCGGTCGTTTTTGCCGATCAAATTCAGGCGCAGGCCGCTTTGACCGATGGCGGCAATCGGCGGAATGTCTTGGACGACAAATACATCTTTGGTTTCTTGGCTTTTGCCCGGTGTAAATGCAATATATGAGCCGGAAAGCAAGGTTCCCAAGCCGGTAACGCCACTTTGGTCGATACGCGGTTTGACCACCCAAAATTGGGTATCACTGCGGATAAGGTCTTTGGCGTCGGCGCTGAGCTGGGCAGTAACTTCCACGCCTTTTTGGTCGTCGCGCAATTTGATGCGGGTAACGCGTCCGACATCGACGTTCAACACCTTAATAACGGTGTTGTTGACTTCGATGCCTTCGGCGCTGTCCATCAACAGTGTAACGACAGGGCCGCGGTTGCGGATGTCTTTAACCAAAAGCCAGCCGCCGGCAATTAGCGCAATCAGCGGAATCAGCCACACGATAGACGTGAAGACATTGGTTTTCTTGACACGCGCTGGGGCATGATAATTGGGTGAAGAATCGTGTTTTTTCATTGTGTTAAGGTCTGGTCAGAATCAAGGCCGTCTGAAAGCTGCTGTTGCTTGTCCCAAATCAGACGGGGATCGAAATAATAGGCCGAAAGCATGGTCAAAATAACAACCAGGCAGAAGTAAATCGCCGCACCACCCGGCACGACGCGCGCCATATTGGTGTGGAACGAACTCATCAAAATAATAATCACAAAAATATCAATCATCGACCAGCGGCCGATGGATTCGGTGATCCGATACAAAACCGACATCTTTTCCGCGCTCATCACGGGTTTGAAGTATGCGGAATAAATCAAAACCGCCATCGCAATAATCTTCAAAACCGGCACCATAATACTGGCACTAAAGATAATCACGGCAATCAACCGATCGCCATCGTCCCACATATAAACAATGCCGTTGAAAATCGTGTTGATCTCCAAAGCCGTCGGATTGGACGAAATCATAATCGGCAGGATGTTGGCAGGGAAATACAGGATAAACGCCGCCATTAAAAACGCCAGCGAAATGCTCAGGCTTTTCGGGCGGCGGCGGTATAAGTCTGCGCCGCATACGCCGCAAGGCTGCTCGTCTTTATTGCGGAAATACAGGCAGCGGCTGCAACAGATTTTGTCTTCAGTGGCCGTCTGAACCGCATGGCCGCCGGTTAAACGGTGAATCTTATAATAAACCCAATGCTGCGGAATCGATACCGAAGTCCGAATCAGCATGACCGACAGCGGAAACATCAGATAAAACGCTGAGCCGAATTCCACTGTAGCAACGGACGAGAGCTTGATATATGCCACCAAAGTGGAAATGAAAAACACATCCACCATAATCCAATGACGCAGCCGAACCAATACACGCGTTGCAAAGCGCAGCGCAGGGTAGGCCTTTTCGCGTATCAAAGCCGTATAAACATAAAGGCAGAGCAGCAGAAACAGTAAGGGCGCGCCGAAGGTGAGGATAAACATCACTTCCGCCAGAAAACCGTAATCCAGCGAAATCAAAAGCCGCATCATTTGCGGCAACGACAAAATCGATGTTACGCCGAACAAATCCACGCGGATATACACCATATTGTACGCGAACGCCATCAGAATCAAGGTTGTCAGCGCATAGGCAATCGGCGCGATATACGGATTGTTTTCCACCTCCACAATTTCATGGTTGCACACCGGACAATGCGCTTCCTGTCCCTGACGCAGGCGCGGAATATCCATACGGCAGCCGCAATCCGGGCATTCCACCGTATGTGCAGGCAGCGTCGCATCAGGAAGATAAGACTTGTAGCGCCACCAGCGATGGTAGGCAGGAATCCGTTTCATGGTTCGGCAGGGGATAAAGAAGGTGCAAAGAATGTCGCATTATAAAGGAAAACAGAAGGATAGCCCAAATTTAGGTCGATATTTGATTGAATGGCGGCTGCTTAATAAGGTTTGGGCCGTCTGAAAAGTTTGAAAAGGGTTTAGAAGGTTATTGCTATGGGCTGTTAAATTTTATTAATAGGTCTTAGTTTGGTTTATTGTTATTATATTAAAAATAATATATATTCTCAATATTTAAAAACACGATGAGTCTTGTAGATCTGTGGAAGGTACGCGGTCAACGAATCTGAAGCAGGTTAAAAATTATCTTCTTTGTTTTTAAAACGATTCTTTTCAAATTAGACGGTATTTTTAACTATAAAGGCCGTCTGAAACCATTAGTCTCTTAATTCAAAGGAAACATCATGAGTGAAACACAAGAGCTGACTTTCGCCAAACGCTTGAAAGAGCAAACCACAGTTACACACGACAGCGTTGATAACTTGGTTATGTTTGTTCAGCCTTTCGTCAGCAAAGAAAACTACATCAAATTTTTGAAACTCCAATCAGTCTTCCACAAAGCTGTCGATCACATCTATAAAGATGCCGAATTAAACAAAGCCATTCCCGAACTCGAATACATGGCGCGTTACGATGCCGTAACCCAAGACCTAAAAGACTTGGGTGAAGAGCCTTACAAATTCGACAAAGAATTGCCGCATGAAACAGGCAATAAAGCCATCGGCTGGCTCTATTGCGCCGAAGGTTCAAATTTGGGTGCTGCTTTCTTGTTCAAACACGCTCAAAAACTCGAATACAACGGCGAACACGGCGCACGCCACCTGGCCCCGCATCCCAACGGCCGCGGCAAACACTGGCGCGCCTTCGTCGAGCACCTGAATGCCCTGAACTTAACTCCGGAAGCTGAAGCAGAAGCCATTCAAGGCGCGCGCGAAGCTTTTGAATTCTATAAAGTGATTCTGCGCGAAACCTTCGGTCTGCCGAAAGGTGCGGAAGCGCCTGAAGGTATGACGCCGCACAGACTCTAAAAAATAATTAAATCAAACAGACAAGGTCTCGGCGTAGATGTTTGCAGGGGCCTTTAATTACACAACAAAGTTTTGTTTGAACGGGTTGCTGTCTTATTAATCATTAATGATTATCAGAAATTTTTTATGCATTAACTGATGGATGAACAATCCATTACATCTTGAGTTGATAATATGAAACCATTACAAATGCTTCCTATTGCCGCACTGGTCGGCAGTATTTTTGGCAATCCAGTATTAGCAGCAGATGAAGCTGCAACTGAAACCACACCCGTTAAAGCAGAGATAAAAGAAGTCCGCGTTAAAGGTCAGCGCAATGCGCCTGCAGCCGTGGAACGTGTCAACCTTGGCCGTATCCAACAAGAAATGGTACGTGACAACAAAGACTTGGTACGTTATTCCACCGACGTTGGCTTGAGCGACAGTGGTCGCCATCAAAAAGGCTTTGCCGTACGCGGCGTGGAAGGCAACCGTGTCGGCGTCAGCATTGACGGCGTAAACCTGCCTGATTCTGAAGAAAACTCGCTGTATGCCCGTTATGGCAACTTCAACAGCTCGCGTCTGTCTATCGACCCCGAACTCGTGCGCAACATCGAAATCGTGAAGGGCGCAGACTCTTTCAATACCGGTAGCGGTGCATTGGGTGGCGGTGTGAATTACCAAACCTTGCAAGGTCATGATTTGCTGTTGCCTGAGCGTCAGTTCGGCGTGATGATGAAAAACGGTTACAGCAGCCGCAACCGCGAATGGACAAATACACTTGGGTTCGGTTTGAACAACGACCGCGTGGATGCCGCTTTGCTGTATTCGCAACGTCGCGGCCATGAGACTGAAAGCGCGGGCGAGCGTGGTTATCCGGTAGAGGGCGCCGGCAGCGGAGCGAATATCCGTGGTTCTGCGCGCGGTATTCCTGACCCGTCCAAACATAAATACCACAGCTTCTTGGGTAAGATTGCTTACCAAATCAACGACAACCATCGTATCGGCGCATCTCTCAACGGTCAGCAGGGCCACAATTACACGATCGAAGAGTCTTATAACCTGACCGCTTCTTCTTGGCGCGAAGCCGATGACGTAAACAGACGGCGCAATGCTAACCTGTTTTACGAGTGGACGCCCGATTCGAATTGGTTGTCGTTGTTGAAAGCGGACTTCGATTATCAGAAAACCAAAGTAGCGGCGGTTAACAACAAAGGCTCGTTCCCGATGGATTATTCTACCTGGACGCGCAACTATAATCAGAAGGATTTGGACGAAATCTACAACCGCAGCATGGATACAACCTTCAAACGCATTACATTGCGTATGGATAGCCAACCGTTGCAAATGGGCGGCCAACATCGCTTGTCGTTTAAAACTTTCGCCAGCCAGCGTGAGTTTGAAAACTTAAACCGCGACGACTACTACTTCAGCGGCCGTATTTTACGCACGTCCAGCACGATTCAGCATCCAGTGAAAACCAACAACTACGGTTTCTCGCTGTCTGACCAAATCCAATGGAACGACGTGTTCAGCAGCCGCGCAGGTATCCGTTACGACTACACCAAAATGACGCCGCAGCAACTGAATGCCGAGTGTCATGCTTGTGACAAAACACCACCTGCAGCCAACACTTATAAAGGCTGGAGCGGTTTTGTCGGCTTGGCTGCACAGCTGAGTCAGACATGGCGTTTGGGTTACGATGTAACTTCCGGTTTCCGCGTGCCGAATGCGTCTGAAGTGTATTTCACTTACAACCACGGCTCAGGTAACTGGTTGCCTAATCCGAACCTGAAAGCCGAGCGCAGCACCACCCATACCCTTTCTCTGCAAGGCCGCAGCGAAAAAGGTACTTTGGATGCCAACCTGTATCAAAGCAATTACCGCAACTTCTTGTCTGAAGAGCGGACGCTGACCACCAGCGGCGATGTCGGCTGTACTCAGATGAATTACTACTATGGTATTTGTAGCAATCCTTATTCCGAAAAACTGGATTGGCAGATGCAAAACATTGACAAGGCCCGAATCCGTGGTCTTGAGCTGACAGGCCGACTGAATTTGGGACAAGTGGTTTCTTTCGTACCTGAAGGCTGGAAACTGTTTGGTTCTGTCGGTTACGCGAAGAGCAAACTGTCAGGCAACAACAGCCTGTTGTCCACTCAGCCTCTGAAAGTGATTGCCGGTGTCGATTACGAGAGCCCGAGCGAAAAATGGGGTGTATTCTCCCGCCTGACTTATTTGGGTGCGAAAAAAGCTAAAGATGCGCAGTACACCGTGTTTGAAAACAACGGTTGGGGTACGCCTTTGCAAGAAAAAGTAGTAGATTATCCATGGCTGAACAAATCGGCTTATGTGTTTGATATGTACGGCTTCTACAAACCGGCTAAAAACCTGACTTTGCGTGCCGGCGTATACAATATGTTCAACCGCAAATACACCACTTGGGACTCCCTGCGCGGCCTGTACAGCTATAGCACCACCAACGGCGTTGACCGCGATGGCAAAGGCTTAGACCGCTATCGCGCCCCAGGCCGCAATTACGCCGTATCTCTGGAATGGAAATTCTAAGCAGTTAACGGATAGCTAAAGGCCGTCTGAAAGTTTTAATGACTTTCAGACGGCCTTTTTTATTTAAAACGAAATTTTTAAACGGATAACAACGGCTGCTGCCGAACAATCGCGCGGATGATGGCGCGGTTGGGGTGTAACGCGGTTCTCAGCCTTTGCGATAGCGGATGCGGCAAGCCGAGTATTTCGGCTGCAATGGCGGCGGCGCAGATGGGGGCTGTCGCCAGTCCGCGCGTGCCGTGTGCCGTATTGATGTAGGCATTGGTCAGGTAAGGGCAGGGGATTTTGTCGAGGCGGTAGTTTTTGTCCAATGCCAGCTTGGCGTAGGCGGACTGCATGGCGGTGATGTCGCCGAGCGCGCCGACAACGGGCAAGTGGTCGAGGCTGTCGCAACGTAGGGCGGCATGGCCTTGTGTGTTTTGAAGGCCGTCTGAAAACGAATCTTGCTCAAACAGGGATTGTGCCAATGGCGGATTGAGCTGGTGCAGGGCGGCGCGGTTTTCGGTTTCTTCGTGCGGATACCAAGTTTCATCGTTGCTGTTGAGGATAAATGTTGCGCCGTAGCAGTGACGGCCTTGCCAGCTTGGGCTGATGTAGCTTTCGCCGGAAATGGCGCAACGCAGTTTTTGTGAAAACGGGCTGGCGGACACAACACCGGTTTGACCGCGGATTTGGCGGAAAGGCAGGGCGGAGACGTTGGTGTCGGCGGCAGTCGGGCTATGCGCGCCCATACAGTAAACGATATGGCTGGCATTGAAATACGCGTCTGGTGTGTGTGCTGTCCATTGTGAGCCGTCATACGATACGGCGGTCAGCGGCGAGTGTTCGTGCAACTCAATCAGCGGATGATTCAATAAGGTATGAACGACGGCGGGCGGATTCAGCCATACGCCTTGCGGCCAGTAAAGGCCGTCTGAAAATACGTTTATGCCTGCGATGGACGCAGCTTCTTCGGCAGATACGCTGTGGTAAAGGTGTTTATGCTGGTGTTGCAAAACCAAGGCTTGATTGCGTTTGCGTTCGCTGTCGTCAAAATTCAAATGCAATACGCCGTCGCCGCCCCATACGTCGGAGTCGGGCAGCAAGTCTTCCAACAATCGGCGCGTGTAGCCGTAGCCTGTCAGCAGCAGCTCGGTTTGTTCGGTATCGTGTGGCG
>NZ_JBQCWY010000133.1:0-7068 GCF_051956955.1 Neisseria sp. P0021.S005
TTCCTATTGTTATAAGAAATGAAGGTTTTGTTTTTTGGCTAGTTATTTTTTTATTATAGAGAACTTTAATATGAATCATGTTTTTAAAATTATTTGGAATAAAGTAAATCAATGCTGGGTTATTGTTTCAGAACTAAGCAAATCTGTAGGTAAATCATCTCAAACTGATAAACGTAAAGCATTAAATGTAATTATTGGCGCTGCAGTTTTAGCAGGTGCAACTACAAGCGCAATGGCTGAAACCAATGTTGTCGTAAATGATAAAAATACAGTTATCGGCGGAACTGGTGCAGTAGCTGATCGAACTAACGCAGTTGTTTTAGGTAATAGTGCTAATTCTAATACGGCAGACTCTATTGCTATTGGTACAGGAGCTAAAGTAGAGGGAGATGCTGATTACAACAAATACAATATTGCAATTGGTAATAAAGCTCGATCAACCAATAGAGAAACAGTTGCCATTGGTAACAATGCAGATGGTTGGGGAACTGGTGGTGTTGCAATTGGTGGTGGTAGTAATGCATCCGGACGTGGTACGGCAATTGGTTATGGCGCAAAAGCTAGCGGCGTAGAAGGTTTAGCAACCGCTATCGGTAATGAATCAAATGCAAGTGGTCGTGGAGCGATCGCTATGGGTAATGGCGCAAAATCATCAGGAAATGATGCTATTGCTTTAGGCTTTATAGCTAATGCGAGTGGAGAAAATGCAGTTACTATTGGTGTACGTTCAGTTGCAAGTGGCCAAGCTTCTGCTGCTTATGGTATTCAAGCTCAGGCGACAGCCGAGCGCTCAATTGCTTTAGGGGTTGTATCTAAGGCAACAGGAGGTCATAGCGTTGCATTAGGTGATTCCTCAAGAGCATATGGGCATTGGTCTACTGCAGTTGGGCCTATTGCTGTTGCTAAAGGTTCTTCTGCAACTGCTGTAGGTGAAATGGCTCACGCTGATGGGCATGATTCAGCAGCTTTAGGTCATTCATCTAACGCAAGTGGATCTTCTTCTATTGCAATTGGTAATCAAGCGAATGCAAAAGCGGTTAATACTGTTGCTATAGGATCGAATTCAACCTCATCTGCCGCGGATGCTATGTCATTTGGTACCCAAAGCAATGCTTCAGGTATGAGTTCTATTGCTATTGGTGAAAGCACCAAAGCTGAGGGTTATAATTCTGTTGCGATGGGTAGAAATTCTAAGGCGAGTGAAACTAATTCTGCAGCTATTTTAGGAAATGCGACTGGTATCAGCAGTATTGCTATTGGTGGTAATGCGACTGCCGCAAATTCTGTTGCGTTAGGTTCTGATTCTACTAATACTCATGAAGATTCAGTTGCTCTAGGCTCAAGTTCTGCAGGGGCAAAAAATGTGTTTAATGATGCTGCTACTAAATTAGAATCTTTTGATGATGGTGCAAATTCAAAAACAATTAATTATAACGGCACCTCTTCATATAAAACGATAATTGATTTTGATTTTGGTGATTCTTTCACTAAAGAATCAACAGGTGCGGTTTCTGTGGGAGATGGCTCTCTTGTTCGCCAAATCCAAAATGTGGGTGCAGGTCGAATTACTGCTGAATCAAACGATGCTGTAAATGGTAGCCAATTATACCAAGCTTATTACAATGCAGGCTTTAACATTAAAAATAATGGTAAAGAAACATCACGTATTAATACCCATGGCAAAGTGAATTTTGTAAATGGTACGAATACCGAAGTGGTTGTTACAGACGGTGAAAATGCTGCTGATATTAAAGTGAATTTAAAAGATGATATTAAAGTTACTAGTGTTAAAGCTAATAATATTACCGTAGGACCTGTTACTATTAATGATAAAGATGGTATTAATGCAGGAAATACAAAAATCACGAATGTATCAAATGGTACAATTTCAGCTGATAGTAAAGATGCTGTGAATGGTAGCCAATTATATGCAGCGAAGAACGAGCTTAATACCAATATTACTAAAGCCGCAGCGGCAGCTAAAACAGAGGTAAAAGCTGGAACAAATGTAGAGGTGACTTCTGAAACTGGTGCGAATAATCAAACGATTTACACGGTTAACGCAAAAGACACTTCAGCATCAGTTGAAGCTGCTTCTGATGCTGTTACAGTAACAGTTGGTGAAAAAACAGAAGTTAAAAATGGTATTTCTGTTACAACAGTAAGCAATTACAAAGTAGATCTTTCACAAAAAACCAAAGATGAAATCAAAAATGCAGGTGGTCGTGGATTTAATGTAACTGCAAGTGCATCTGAAGGTACTGTTGTAAATGAAGTGACAGAAGAAACGGTTCAATCTACTGCAACAAAAATGGATAAGTTAACACTTGATGCGGGTAAAAACATTAAATTAACCCACAAAAAAGGCAAAGTGTTAAGTGTGGCAGTATCTGATACACCAACATTTGCTAATGTCACAACAACGGGTGATATCAACATTGGTGGTACTGTTCATGCACATGGTGGCTTGGATGTTCACAATAATCGTATTGTGAATGTGGCTGATCCTAAAGACCCAACTGATGCAGTAAATAAACGTTATGTTGATAATGCAGTGAAAAACATTAATAACAACATCAATCGTTTAGACAACAAAATTGATCACGTTGATCGTAAATTACAAGCAGGTATTGCAGGAGCGACAGCGATTTCTTTCTTACAACGTCCAAATGAAGCGGGTAAAAGCTTAGTTTCTGTTGGTGTTGGTGGTTATCGCAACGAAACTGCATTAGCGGTTGGTTATAGTCGAAATTCTGACAACAACAAAGTTTCGATTAAAGTTGGTGCAAGTATCAATTCCCGTAGTGATGTGAACTGGGGCGGAAGCATCGGTTACCAATGGTAATTATTTGATAAAAAGGCAGAGTAAAATCTGCCTTTTCTTTTGTTATGTTGAGATGAAAAAAAGTGCGGCCAAAATTTGATCTGACCCCAAAAAGTTAGACTGTTATTTAAAGGATTGTTTTCGATATTGTACCGGACTCAGTCCTTTTAATTTTAGTTGAATCCGTCGGTGGTTATAGTAATCCAAATAATCTCTGACAGCATTAACTATCTCCTCTCTACTGTTAAATTCCCGCCCATAAAAACATTCCGTTTTTAATCGCCCAAAGAAACTTTCCATCGCGGCGTTGTCCAAGCAATTCCCTTTTCTCGACATACTTTGAATGATGCCATGTTCTGCCAAGATTCGACGATAAGCCACCATTTGATATTGCCATCCCTGGTCTGAATGTAAAATGACACCACAAGCTTTATTTAATCCTTTGATGGCTTGTATTAACATGTCCTCTACTTGCGCCCAGTTTGGGAAATAGCTGAGATTATATGAAACTATCTCATTGTTAAATAAGTATAAAATTGGAGATAAATAGTCTTTGCTCCCATCTTTCGCCTTAAACTCGGTGATATCGGTCACCCATTTTTGGTTCGGGGCCGTTGCACTAAAATCGCGTTCAAGATGATTAGGAGCAATCACCCCTATCGTGCCTCGATAGGTCGTAAATTTCTTGCTTTTTCTTGACCGCACTTGAAGCCCAAGTGTCTGCATTAAACGTTGAACTTTTTTATGATTCACGCCTGGCAAGCAGGCATGAACACGTCGGTAGCCATAATCAAGATGATTGGCTTTGATGCGTTTAATGGTCTTTTTCAATAACTCATCCTTATCCGGTTTAATCTGAAGTTTAGCAAAAAACGTACTACGCGCTAATTGTGCAAAGCCTAAAAGCCATTTTAACGGATAGCGTGTTCTTAACCTTTGGAGACTTTTGCAAAATTCCTTTTTCCCGACAGCCGAAATCCAAACACAGGTTTTCGGCTGTTTTTATTTCAAATATCCACTGATTCTACTCAAATACCCCCTTAATCCCCCTTGGATACCTGATTAAGCAGGCATCCGGGCCACCTTTTAGGCGGCAACAGGCACACTTAGCCTGTTGGCGGCTTTCAAAAGGTTCAAACACATCGCCTTCAGGTGGCTTTGTGCACTCACTTTAATCAGCCCGAAATAGGCTGCCCGGGCGTAGCGGAATTTACGGTGCAGTGTACCGAAGCTTTGTTCGACCACATAACGAGTCTTTGACAAATATCGGTTGCGTTTGGTTTGCGCTTCCGACAGCGGATGTTTGCGGTGGGCTTTGCACATAATACCGTCCAGTAACCGATGCTCTTCCAGATGTTGCCGGTTTTCCTCACTGTCATAGCCTTTGTCGGCATAAACGGTCGTACCTTTAGATAGACCTTCCAACAAAGGCGACAGGTGTTTGCACTCATGGGCATTGGCGGGAGTGATGTGCAGTTTCTCGATATAGCCTTCCGCATCGGTGCGGGTATGTTGTTTGTAGCCGAGTTTGTAGAGGCCGTTTTTCTTTATCCAACGGGCATCGCTGTCTTTACTCGGTGTGGTTTGGCCGCTAACTTGCCCTTCATCATCGACTTCTATGGCCTGGCGCTGTTTGCTGCCGGCGGTCTGAATAATGGTAGCGTCAACGACAGCAGCAGATGCTTTCTCTATTTTTAGGTTTTTTCGGTCAGTTGGCGGTTGATCAGTTCCAGCAATTCGGACAAGGTGTCGTCTTGCGCCAGCCAGTTGCGGTAGCGGCATAAGGTGCTGTAATCGGGGATGCTCAGTTCGTCAAAACGGCAAAACAGGTTGAAATCGATGCGGGTGATGAGGCTGTGTTCGAGTTCGGGATCGGATAGGCTGTGCCATTGTCCGAGCAGGATGGCTTTGAACATGGATAGCAGTGGATAGGCGGGACGGCCGCGGTGGTCTCGGAGGTAACGGGTTTTTTGACGATTCAGGTATTGTTCGATCGGTTGCCAATCAATCACCTGATCCAACTTCAATAGTGGGAAACGGTCGATGTGTTTGGCAATCATGGCTTGGGCGGTTTGCTGGAAGAAGGTGGCCATGGAAAATCCCCTAAATGTCTTGATGGGAATTTAGGGGATTTTGGGGAATTTTGCAAAGGTCTCAGGCCGTCTGAAAATCAATTCTTATCTTCAGACGGCCTTATTTATTTTAATCCATTTTGCAAATTAAGGTTAAGGCGTGTATCCTTGGTCTCCCTTAAAAACAACTTCACAACATATCATCATGAATACCCTCAACAAAATCAGTAATTTTATCGGAAAGACCTTTTCCCTCTGGGCCGCGCTCTTTGCCGGCATCGCTTTTTTCGCACCCGACACCTTCAAATGGGTCGGTCTTTACATTCCTTGGTTTCTCGGCATCATCATGTTCGGCATGGGCTTGACCCTCAAACCCTCCGACTTTGACATTTTATTCAAACATCCCAAAGCCGTCATTATCGGCGTGATTGCACAATTCGCCATCATGCCGGCAACCGCCTATCTGCTGGCGAAACTGTTGAACCTGCCTGCCGAAATCGCAGTCGGTGTAATTTTGGTCGGCTGCTGCCCGGGCGGTACGGCTTCCAATGTAATGACTTATCTGGCGCGCGGTAATGTGGCTTTGTCGGTTGCCGTTACATCGGTTTCCACCCTGATTTCCCCATTGCTGACCCCCGCCATCTTTCTGATGCTTGCCGGTGAAATGCTGGAAATACAAGCGGGCAGTATGTTGATGTCCATCGTCAAAATGGTTTTGTTCCCCATCGTTTTGGGCTTGATTGTCCATAAAGTCTTGGGCAACAAAACTGAAAAATTGACCGACGCGCTGCCACTGGTTTCCGTTGCCGCCATCGTGCTGATTATCGGCGCGGTTGTCGGTGCCAGCAAAGGCAAGATTATTGAAAGCGGCCTGCTGATTTTTGCCGTTGTCGTACTCCACAACGGTATCGGCTATCTGCTCGGCTTCTTTGCCGCCAAATGGACCGGCCTGCCTTATGATGCACAAAAAACGCTGGCCATCGAAGTCGGTATGCAAAACTCAGGCTTAGGTGCCGCGCTTGCCGCCGCACACTTTGCCGCCGCGCCGGTTGTTGCCGTTCCCAGCGCATTGTTCAGCGTGTGGCACAATATCTCCGGCTCGCTTTTGGCAACTTATTGGGCAGCCAAAGCCGATAAAAATAAAGAATCCTAAACGTCTTTAATCATAAGGCCATCTGAACAGGGATAAACGAAATCAACGATTTCTGCCTTACCTGTTCAGACGGCCTTTATTTTGAAATCAAGCAGGATTATTGTTTCACTGCTTCGATTTGGATATTAATGTTTACTTTTTTGCTCATACCGGCACTCACCAAATAATCCAAGCCCCATTTGGTACGGTCGATGGTAGTGCTGAAGTCGCCGCCACACACTTCTGCTTTTGCCATCGGGCTTTGGTAGCAGTTGAATTTGTCGGCTTTGAGTTTCACCGGCGCAGTTTTGCCGTTCATGGTCAGATTGCCATCAACGGAAAGCAGTTTTTTGCCGTTGAAATTGAATTTGGTGGATACAAAACGGATTTCAGGGTATTTGTCTGCATTGAAAATATCGGCAGATTTCAAATGTTGAGTAAAGTGATCAGAACCGGTTTGCAGTTTGGACAAAGGCAATACGATATCGATTGAGCCTTGGCGTTTGGCACGGTCAAATTCCAAATTACCGGTCAAACCATAAATACCGCCGACGTTGGTGCTGGTGTTGAAATGGTCGATGGCAAAGCGGGCATTGGCATGGAATTCGTCCACTTTATAAACAGCGGCAGACGCAGCAGAAGCCAATATGGCCGAACACAATGCAAACATGATTTTTTTCATCGTCTTATCCTTAGAAATGTGAGAAGTTCCCTATCATATCACTTTTTGACACCAACATCTTTTGCAACTGGGAAAGACAGCGTTTCATCCAAGAAAACTTCAGGCCGTCTGAAAGAATGAGCAGCAAATTCAGGTGAAGCAAATACAGTTTAGTTTTATTACAAAATAGCGTGCTTCATCGCTCGTAATTGGTATAAAATAGCCAGTTATTTCTACAACGGGCCGCCAATTAACCAGCCTATTTCAGACGGCCTCAGCATAAAACAAAGGAACAAAAATGCCTGAATACCGCTCCAAAACCTCTACCCACGGCCGCAATATGGCAGGCGCGCGCGCATTGTGGCGTGCGACCGGCGTC
>NZ_JBQCWY010000134.1:0-6984 GCF_051956955.1 Neisseria sp. P0021.S005
CCTACGATGTTGAGTTGAGCATTAAAGACAAAATCCGTGCGATTGCCCAAAAAGTGTACGGCGCGGAAGATGTCGATTTCAGCGCAGAAGCGTCTGCCGAAATCGCTTCACTGGAAAAACTGGGCTTGGACAAAATGCCGGTCTGCATGGCGAAAACCCAATATTCTTTGAGCGACAACGCCAAACTCTTGGGCTGCCCTGAAGGCTTCCGCATTACCGTGCGCGGTATTACCGTTTCTTCCGGTGCGGGCTTCATCGTTGCGCTGTGCGGCAACATGATGAAGATGCCGGGTCTGCCGAAAGTTCCAGCTGCCGAGAAAATCGATGTGGATGCAGACGGCGTGATTCATGGCTTGTTCTGATTTAGATTGATTTTGAAATAGATAAAGGCCGTCTGAAACGAGGTTTCAGACGGCCTTTTATAATTTAAGTGAATTTCAACCGGCTTTTTAAGAAATTGAAGAAATTGTCTATCATGTCGAACATCGTATTGCGGTCTTCGCCAAACAAAGAAATGCTGCGGTCCTTACTGATTCTGTCATACGCGGCAAAAATGGTTTTCAGCTCTTCGGTGGTCAAGCGCAGTTGCTTTTCGTACAAGATGCGGCTTAAGAGCGTTACTTCCGTCGCGTTCAAATCAGGGAAGAGATGACTGATCCACAACTCCATGGTGTATTGGACGGATCTGTTGATTTTGTCTCTTTTTTTGCTTTCTTGATTTGTGTGTATCCTGTATGACAACAAAGACTCGGGCAGGTTGGCAAAGGTTTTGCCATGTAGGGCGCATTGTACCCACATATGGAAATCGGGAGCGGTTTCTGTCGCGGTGTAGTTTATCCCAAGGTTTTTAATGCTATCGTGCCGCCACATGGTGGTGGGGTTGAACATGTTTTGGGCGGCAAAGGAGAGAAAGGCTTTAATGTCTTTGTCGAGCAGGGGGAGGTCGCTTAAAACGGGTTCTCTTCCGGTTTGGTCGTCGAAAAAGATGGTGGCTTGGCTGCCGACAATATCGATTTCGGGATGGCTGTCTAAAAACTGAATCTGTTTTTCAAAACGATCCAAGGCGCAAATATCGTCTGCGTCCATTCGTGCCACATATTCGACCTTTACGTCTTTGAGCATATCCATGGCAAATTGGCAGGCAAACGGCTCGCCCCTGTTTTCCGGAAGGTGGAAAACCTGCAAACGTGAATCTTTAGCTGCGTAAGCCTCGAGGATTTCGCCGGTTTTGTCTGTTGAAGCATCGTTGATGGCGATGACGAAAAAGTCACGGAATGTTTGATTCAATACCGAATCCAAGCATTCGGGCAAATAAGCTTCGGCACAATAGGCCGGCAAAATAACGGCGAGTTTCATGTTTGCTTTCGATGTGTTTTGATGTGTAGTCGGTGGAAGATTTTACTATAAATTTCCCAAAAGCTAAGGCCGTCTGAAACCTTATTTTCAAGTTTTCAGACGGCCTTAGTGTGAATCCGAGATACGGATTATTTAACGATTTGGTTCAATTCGCCTTTGGCGTATTTGGTTGCCATTTTTTCCAAAGAAATCGGTTTGATTTTGTCGGCTTGGCCTTCGCAACCGAATGCGAGGTAGCGGTCAAGACAGATTTGTTTCATGGCTTCGACGGTTTTGCTCAAGTATTTGCGCGGGTCGAATTCGGATGGGTTTTCTGCCATGAAGCGGCGGATGGCACCGGTAGAGGCGAGGCGCAAGTCGGTATCGATGTTGACTTTGCGCACGCCGTGTTTGATGCCTTCGACGATTTCTTCTACAGGTACGCCGTAGGTTTCACCAATTTTGCCGCCGTGTTCGTTGATGACTTTCAGCCATTCTTGCGGAACGGAGCTGGAACCGTGCATCACGATGTGGGTGTTGGGCAGGGCTTGGTGGATTTCTTTGATGCGGTCGATACGCAATACGTCGCCTGTGGGCGGACGGGTGAATTTGTATGCACCGTGGCTGGTACCGACGGCAATAGCCAATGCGTCAACGCCGGTATCTTTAACGAAACGTACGGCATCTTCGACGCTGGTCAGCATTTGGTCGTGGGAAAGTTTGCCCACTGCGCCGACGCCGTCTTCTTCGCCGGCTTCTCCGGTTTCGAGGTTGCCCAATACGCCGATTTCGCCTTCGACGGACACGCCGCAAGCGTGGGAGAAGTTAACGACGGTACGGGTGGCGTTGACGTTGTATTCGTAAGAAGAAGGGGTTTTGCCGTCTTCCATCAGCGAGCCGTCCATCATCACAGAGGAGAAGCCCAGTTGGATGGAGCGTTGGCACACATCAGGAGATGCGCCGTGGTCTTGGTGCATTACGACAGGGATGTGCGGGAATTCTTCAACTGCGGCCAAAATCAGATGGCGCAGGAATGGGGCACCTGCGTATTTGCGTGCGCCTGCGGATGCTTGAACGATAACGGGGGCGTTGACTTGGTCGGCCGCCTCCATGATGGCGCGCATCTGTTCGAGGTTGTTAACGTTGAATGCGGGCAGACCGTAGCTGTTTTCGGCAGCATGGTCCAATAATTGGCGCATGGATACGAGTGCCATGAGAAGCTCCTGAAGTAGTGAAGGGTAAATTTATCCGATAAATTATAATGTTTTTTGAAATGAAAAACTACAAGCTGCTACATTGTTTTTATATATTAACGAACAGGGTCTCGGTTTATAATGGCGTGGTATTGAAAACGGGTGTGCAAAATGGATAGGATTTCGGTGGCCAAGTGTGATAAGCCTTTGTTTCAGACGGCCTTGACGGTGCAGGTGGGCGATGTGAACTATGGCGGCCATTTGGCGAACGATGCTGTGTTGCGTTTGTGCCATGAAGTGCGGATGCGTTGGTTGGCGAAGCTGGGTTGGAGCGAAATGGATGCTGGAGGGGCAGGCCTGATTATGGCGGATGCGGCGGTGCAGTATTTGGCGCAAGGTCATCATGGCGATGAGCTGTCGGTAGAAATGGGGGCGGCAGGCATGGCCGGTGTGGGCTTTTCTTTGTTGTACCGTATCCGCAGGATTTCAGACGGCCTTGTGCTGGCGAAAGTACAGACAGGCATGGTGTGTTTTGATTATGGCAAACAACGCGTCTGCCGTCTGCCTTCGGCCTTGAAAGCAGCATTGGAGGCCGTCTGAAATGGCGGAATCAAATAATTTTGCGCTTCATCTTGAACGCTATCTGAAAACCTTGCTGCAACAAGGCAAGTCGGAGCATACCGTTTCCGCTTATCGGCGCGATTTGAGTGAATTGATGCGCCTATTGCCCGATAATCTGGAAAACGGTCTGCCGACGCGCCGTGATTTTGTGGCGGTATTGAAAAAGCTGTCGCAAAAGGGCTTGAGCGAAAGCAGCTTGGCGCGGAAATTGTCGGTATGGCGGCAGTATTGCAGTTGGCTGGTGCAGATAGAAGTCATGGAAAGCGATCCGACATTTAATATGAAAGCGCCGCGCCTGCCCGAACGCTTGCCTAAAGCACTACCGCAAGAACCTTTAAACCATATCCTTGACCATGCGCCTGTTGATGACGAATTGGACGTGCGCGATAAGGCCATGTTTGAATTGATGTATGGTAGCGGTTTGCGCCTGAGCGAGATACAAGGTTTGAATCTGGACGGTATCGTTTTGGACGAAGGCTGGGTCAGTGTGAAGGGTAAAGGCGGCAAGCAGCGGCAAGTGCCTTTGGTGGGCAAGAGCATTGCGGCATTGCGTGATTATTTGGCAGTGCGTATTGCCAAAGAGGGCGAGCAGGCCTTGTTTACTAATAAGAACGGCGGCAGGCTGGGGCAACGTCAAATTCAAAAACGCCTGCAGGCGTGGGCAGTGCGCGTGGGCAGCGCCAGCCATATCTCGCCGCACATGATGCGCCACAGCTATGCAACCCATCTTTTGCAGGCATCGGGCGATATCCGCGCCGTACAGGAATTGTTGGGTCACAGCAACCTTTCCGCTACGCAAGTTTATACAAAGCTGGACTTTGACCATTTGGCGCGCGTTTATGATGAGGCGCACCCAAGGGCGAAACGGAAAAAATGATTTTGTTTGAATCAGGCCGTCTGAAAGAATGTTTTCAGACGGCCTGATGTTTTATACAGATGATTTGAAACCATTTGAATTTTGATCGGTCTGATGAGGTTTCGATATTGGTTTAATGTGCGGATAGCATAAACGCCGGAAGAATAGGCTGTTTTGTCTTACCGTTTATCTTTTAAAACGACCTTTTGTTTGATAATATTAGTAATGAGAGCTAATATCATATTATGATATGCAGCCTTTAAAACAGCAGGTCTATAAACTTTCTCTATAAGCATTAATGCTTATTTTGACTGTAAAACGACTTGCAAACGGGAATTGTTGCTATTAACATAACGGAATTATGGATAAAAAACGAATTTTAACTCCAGCCGTCGTGACTTCCGTTGCGTTGATTCACGTCGGCTTGGTTGCACTTTTATGGCACGCGCACAAACCGCCTCCTGTCGAAATGGCGAATATTGAATTTGTCGATTTAGGCGATTTCGGCGGTGGCGACGGTAGTCCTGAGGGCGAAGGCGCACCTGCAGCCCCCGAGCCTACTCCAGAACAACCGAAACCCAAGCCGAAACCCAAACCTAAGCCTGTCGAACCGCCCAAACCTGTTATCAAACCTGTGGTAACGAAAAAAGAAAAAGCGGATATCGTGCAGCAAAAGGAAAAACCGAAACCTATCGAGAAACCTAAGCCCGAGCCTAAGCCGGAACCCAAACCTGAGCCGAAGCCCGAGCCAAAACCTGAACCAAAACCAGAGCCGAAGGCAGAACCTAAACCATCTCCTAAAGCATCTGAATACTCAGGCAGCAAAACCGGGCCGAACACTGCTGAAAACGGTAAAGGCAACGGCGAAGGCAAAGCCTTGAGTGGAGAAGGAAAAGGCAACGGCGGCGGTACGAAAGGTACAGGCAGCGGCCGTGGCGAAGGCGGCGGATCCGGTAGCGGCGGTGCGAAAGGCGAACATGGTTCCGGTACCGGTGGCGGAGGTGGTGGCAGCGGTACAGGTGCCGGCAGCAGTAAAGGCAATCCGGCAAAAGGAACCTGCCATATTCCGAGACCTCCGTATCCTTCACTGTCCACTGAAAATGGCGAAGAGGGCTTGGTTGTTTTGAAAGTCTTGGTTGGTCCCGGCGGTAAAGTGGATTCAATTAGTGTGAATAAATCAAGTGGTTATAGTCGTCTGGATAATGCAGCGCGTAAAGCCGTTAAAGATGGTAGCTGTCATGCAAGCGTTTGGACTGAATTTAAAGTACCTGTCAAATTCACGCTTGAATAAGTATCTAGGACTAAGCTGATTGATTGGAAAATATATGCTGTTGGGGAATATTTTTAAATGACCCGATAGAAATTTTAATTTTATTTTTAACTTGGAAAAATTATGGATTTAAGTTTAGTTTTCAAATCAGGTGATGTGGTACTGATTGGTGTATTTGTCCTGATGTTGTTGATGAGTGTGGTGACTTGGAGTGTCATTGTGATTCGCTGCATCAAATACCGCAAAGCGAAAAAAGGCAATGCTCAGGTAAAAGAGTTGATGTTGAATGCGTTTACGCTGGCTGATGCCGTACAAAAAGCCAAAGCGGTAGAAGCACCGATGAGCAATGTTGCCGATGAGTCTCTGCGCGCATACCAAAACTACCGTCAAACGACAAGCAAATCGCTGATTGACGAATTGCCTTTGAATGAATACTTGGTCGTTCACATCCGCAACAGCATGTCACAAACCATGCGTCAGTTCGACTATGGCATGACCGCGTTGGCCTCCATCGGCGCAACCGCTCCGTTTATCGGCCTGTTGGGTACTGTTTGGGGTATTTACCATGCCCTGATCGGCATCAGCGAAAGCGGTCAAATGAGCATTGCTGCGGTAGCCGGTCCGATTGGTGAGGCTTTGGTATCGACTGCCGTCGGCCTGTTTGTAGCGATTCCGGCTGTATTGGCATACAACTTCCTCAATCGCGGTACAAAAACCATCGCGCAAGATATGGACGCATTTGCACATGACCTGCATGTCCGCCTTCTGAATCAAAAGGATTAAATCATGGCTTTCGGATCAATGAATTCTGGCGATGATGCGCCGATGTCGGATATCAACGTTACACCTTTGGTGGACGTGATGCTGGTGTTGCTGATTGTATTTATGATTACCATGCCGGTGCTGACCCACTCGATTCCTTTGGAGTTGCCGACTGCTTCGGAAAAAGCGGCGAAAGAGGATAAGCAGCAGCCTAAAGATCCTTTGCGTTTGAGCATTGATGCCAATGGTGCTTATGTTGTTGGCGGAGATTCGGATAACAAAGTGGATTTGGCAACGGTAACTGCCAAGCTGAAAGAAGCCAAAGCGAAAAACGAAGATGTGATTGTGGCGATTGCGGCGGATAAAGCGGTTGAATACGATTATGTCAACCAAGCCCTGCAAGCGGCGCGCGAAGCCGGTATCAGCAAAATCGGTTTTGTAACGGAAACCAAAGCGCAGTAATCTTTTGAATACAGTAAAGGCCGTCTGAAATTTGAGTAAAGTTTCAGACGGCCTTTTGTTGTATTTGGTAACTATATGTCCAGGCTGTATAATTAGCGGATTAAATTGAATAATGACAATACAGGAACCACTATGACAGAAACCATCGAGCGCGACAGTATGCAATACGATGTCGTGATTGTCGGCGCAGGCCCGTCGGGTTTGTCTGCCGCCATCAAACTCAAGCAGCTTGCCGAAAAGAATGGACGCGAAATCAGCGTTTGCGTGGTGGAGAAGGGTTCGGAGGCCGGTGCGCACTCGCTAGCCGGTGCCATCATCGATCCGATTTCTTTGAATGAGTTGATTCCTGATTGGAAAGAAAAAGGCGCGCCGCTGACGCGTACAGTGACGAAGGACAGGGTTTTGTTCCTGACCGAGAAAAAAGCCTTCAACTTGCCGGTTACCCCGAATTTCGACAACCATGCGAACTATATTGCCAGCTTGGG
>NZ_JBQCWY010000135.1:0-6951 GCF_051956955.1 Neisseria sp. P0021.S005
AACATCTACATCAGCACCCGTGAAGAACGCGAAGGCTTCTATTAATCCGCCGTTCCACATTAATCTGATTTAGAAAATATAAAGGCCGTCTGAAACCTGTTTCAGACGGCCTTGTTTTATTCTGTTTTGCAATAAATGCTTCATATCTTTCTCAAAAAAAGCCCCATTACTTTCTCTCCGGCCACCGCCAGCAAGGCTCCGGTCACAACTACCATGGCACCCACATAGCTGACGATATTCATATCTGAAGCGGCAAAATAATCGGGGGCGAGATGATGGCCGATGGTGGAAAATATCATGGTGAATACGGGAATCAGCGTGGTGACGATACTGACTTTTGAAGCGTCCCAATGGTTGAGCGCTTCGCCGAATGAACCGTAGCCGATCAGCGTGTTCAGGCAGCAATAGATAAAGCAACCCCATAAAAACGGATTGCCGATATGGGCGATTTGCGACGGTTCGGCAAACGGCAGGAAAACAAAGCTGCTGCAAAAATAGATCATGAGCAGGATTTGTTGCGAATTGAAATGTTTGGACAGAAGTTTTTGCGCCACGCCGTAGCACACCCAGATCATACTGCCCGAAGCCGCCATCATTACGCCGACCGCATAGCTGCCCAAGCTGAAAAGTTCGCCGAATTTGTCGTTGAAAAACATGACCAAACCCGTCAGCAAAAGCATCAAGCCGATTTTTTGCCAATGCGTAAAGGCTTCTTTAAACACGCCTACGCCGACCAAAATCATGGTAAAGGGAGAAAGCTGCCACAACACCTGCGTGGTTGTCGGAGAAATATAGTGCAAGCCCATGGCAACAAGCACAAAGTTGGCGGAAATACCGATAATGCCCAGCATCAATAAAAATAAGGTTTGCTTGGAAAATTCCGACGGCCTCGGCAGCTTGCCGGTCAGCCCCAACAGCACAAACAACACCAGCGAAGCCACTAAAAAACGTATCCACACCAGCGTGGGCGCATCGACGGCTTTTAATGCCTGTTGGGCGATGACCGGCAGCGAACCCCAAGTCATGGTGGCAAGCAACGCCAATGAAAAGCCGAGCCAAGGTTTTTGTTTCTTCATTTTTCAGACGGCCTTTGTTTACGCGGCTTCCCAGTAGTCGATATAAAGCTGCAATTCGAGATTGTTCCGCCATTCGTTGGCAACGGGGCGGTACACCGTGCGGATGTATTCTGGAATGTCTTCGCTGCAACGCCAGAACATGGCTTCAAATTCGTAGCCGTCTTTTTGCAGCCAGACTTTTTTGTGTTTGCCTTCCGCACCCAACGGCTGCTGGCGGACAACATGAAATTCGTCAGTAAAACTCGGTGGCGCGAAGCCCTGCCCCCAAACGTGTTTAGCAAGGTTTTGCGCCTGTTCCAGCGTAATGTCGCGTGCAGGCAGGCTGCCGTCGGTGATGAAGGTTTGCGACAAATCGTCTTCGCACACCATCTCGCGCACGGCTTCTTCAAAGGCCGTCTGAAACGCGGGGATATTGTGTTCGAGTATGCTCAAACCCGCCGCCATCGCGTGTCCGCCGAATTTCAAAATCAAATCGGGATAGCGTTTGGACACCAAGTCCAAAGCATCGCGCAAGTGCAGATTGGGAATGGAGCGTCCCGAACCGCGCACTTCGCCGTTGTCGGCAGGCGCAAACACGATAGTAGGACGATAAAAACGGTCTTTGAGGCGGCTGGCAACGATGCCGACCACGCCCTGATGGAAGTCGTCGCGATACGCCACCAAAGTCGTCTGACCTGAAGGCAGGGTTTCAGGAAAAGCATTCAGCGCGTCTTGCAGCATAGACTGCTCGATTTCGCGGCGCTCGATATTGAGGTTGTTTAACTGCGCCGCCAGTTCCTGCGCCTCGGCATTATCTCGCGCCAACAGACAGGCAATGCCGACCGACATATCGTCCAGCCGTCCGGCCGCGTTGATGCGCGGCCCCAACGCAAAGCCCATATCAAAAGGCTGAGCCTTGCGCCAATCGCGCCGTGCCACTTCAAACAAGGCACGGATACCGGGGCGCATTTTACCCAAACGCATCCGTTTCAGACCTTGCGATACGAGGATACGGTTGTTGTGGTCTAGAGTGACGACGTCAGCGACGGTACCGAGTGCAACCAAATCCAAGAGGTCGCCCAGATTCGGCTCTTTCAGGCCGTCTGAAAAATAATTGCGGCGGCGCAGTTCGGCACGCAAAGCCATTAATACATAAAAAATCACGCCCACGCCCGCCAAGCTTTTGCTTTGGAAACCGCAGCCTTTTTGGTTTGGATTGACGATGATGCAGTCGGGCACGGTCTCGGCAGGCAGATGGTGGTCGGTTACAATCACATCCAAACCCAATTCCTGCGCGCGCGCCACGCCTGCAATGCTGGCGATACCGTTATCCACCGTCACCAATAAATCCACACCTTGCTCTGCCGCGATTTCAGCCAGCTCGGGCGTTAAGCCGTAGCCGTGTTCAAAGCGGTTGGGCACGAGAAAATCCACTTTCGCCCCCATCGCCGCCAAACCGCTCATACCGACGGAACACGCCGTCGCACCGTCGGCATCGTAGTCGGCGACAATCAGGATTTTTTCCTGACGCTCAACCGCATCCGCCAAACGGCCGGCGGCGGCTTCGCAGTTTGTCAGCGTTTGATACGGCAAAAGAGCTGCAAGCTTGTCGTCCAACTCGGCCGGACTTTGTACATCACGCGCAGCACACAGCCGCGCAATCAAAGGATCGGTACCGGCAGTGAGCAAGTCGTTAAAAACAGTCGGATTAATGGAACGTGTTTGGATTTTGACGGACATGGTGTGTGGGATTAAATAGAGAGAAATTAATATTTTTGAAGCGTTTATTTTAAGGGCCAGGCCGTCTGAAACCTGCAATCCGTTTTCAGACGGCCTTGGATATTATTTGCGTGAATCATCGACAATTTCACCGATCACGGCATAGGAGCCTGCTATCACTACGCCGACTGCATCCAAAGCCAGCGCCAATGGCGTTTTCAGGATATTCCCCGTCAACTTCCAAACATCGGTGCTTGTTTTGGTTTCCGTATAATAAATTCTGACTGGAACGGCAGTGTCAAAATGGCGGTCTTCGGCAACATTTTTCGGCGTTGCGTAATAATGACCTTCGGCAGAAATACACCGTGTGTAGACAGTTTTACCATCGAGCTCAACCGGCTTGAACGCCAGTTGTTTCAACTTGACAATCTCGGCAACTTTTTGAGTATCGTAACGCAGGCAGAAATTCGAGCGGAAAGTTTGCGCTTCAGGGGATTTCAATTCAACCGGCAAAGCCTCATACACCTGTTTTGGGTTTTGCCGAACCATTTGAAACCGTTTGCTCAGCTTAGCATCCAAGATCGCCTTCAACTTGGCCGAATCTTTAGAATTAACGACAAACCAATATTTTCCGCCCATCATGACCAAGCTGCCTTTTTCCAACTGCGTATTGTCTTTGGCAACCACGCCAAATGCTTGAATATTGTCTTTGGCAACGGTTTTTTCGGTTGTGGTTTTATGGAACGGGCTATTTCTTTCCCAAAGATCGTTAGTACAACCATTGAGGGTTAGTGCACTAATTAACAAGGCAGGTACAAAGCGGCGAAATTTCATGGTCATCCTCCTTCGGCATTACGATACAGGCCGTCTGAAAACCGCAATCCGTTTTCAGACGGCCTTGAGGTTTATTCCTCCCAATCCTGCCCTTCTTCTGAAGCATCGAATTGACCGGCCTCCATCACTGCTTTAATTTCTTGGAACAGCGCGCGGAAGTTTTTCGGCGGTTTGTTTTGTTCCTGCTCTTTTTTAGTGTTGCGGATCAAGGTGCGTAATTTGCCGGCGTCGGCTTGCGGAAAATCGGCCATAAATTGGGTAATCGAGCCATCGTCTGCCAACAGTCGGGTACGCGCCTGCTCGACGCGTTGCAAAAAGGCATTGTGCACCGTATTGTCGCCGCGCAGTTTGGCCAAATAGGCTTCGATGGGCGCAGGGTCGGTATCGCGCATCAGGCGGCCGATAAATTGTGCTTGGCGTTTGAGTGCGCTGTTGGAGGTGATTTTTTTATAGGTAACGATGGCCTCGAACAGCTCTTCGTCCAAGCCGATTTTTTTCAACGTATCGCTGGAGAGTTTGGTCAATTCCATACCCAAAGCCTGCAAATCGTTCATCTGCTTTTTCATTTGGGTTTTGCTGACCCATTCGTCTTCTTGTTCAAACATTGTGTTTCCCTGATTTTCTGAATCTGCCTATTTTATCAGTTTTCAGACGGCCTTTCCGTGCGATTTTTGCAGAGGCCGTCTGAAACGGTTAAAATGCCGCAAAACCCTGTCAGGAAACCTTTTTATGCTGTTTAACCACACACCGGACGAGCTGTTGCGCTTGTGCGGACACACGCTGGATTTGGCCAAACAATCCGGCGCTACCTCGGCCGAAGCCGATTTCAGCGAGTCGCTCGGTCAAAGCGTCAGCGTGCGCTTGGGCGAAATCGAACAAATCGAGTTCCAACAAGACAAATCTTTAGACATTACAGTCTATGTCGGCCAACGCAAAGGCCGTGCCAGCACGGCCGACTTCTCCGAACGCGCCCTGCAAGATACGGTCAAAGCCGCCATTGATATTGCACGCTATACCGCCGAAGACGATTGCGCCGGCCTTGCCGATGCTGCCTTGATGGCAACCCATATCGGCGACCTCGACCGCTACCACGAATGGGATTTAAGTACCGAATCCGCCATCGATTTGGCCAAGCAATGCGAACAGGCTGCGCTGTCAACAGACAAACGCATTGAAAATTCCGAAGGCGCATCGGTTCATACCGGCCATTACCAATATGTTTACGGCAACGCCCACGGCTTTGCCGCACATCAGCAAAGCACGCACCACAGCATTTCTTGCAGCGTGGTCGCCAGCGACGAACACGGCATGCAGCGCGACTATTGGTATGATTCTTCCTGCCGTCACGAAGACATGGACGCGCCCGAACTCATCGGCCAAACTGCAGCCGAACGGACTTTACGCCGTCTGAACAGCCGCAGCGTTCCGACCGGCAGCTATCCCGTACTGTTCGACACCACCGTCGCAGTCGGCTTAATCGGCCACCTTATCGGCGCACTCAGCGGCGGCGCGCTCTACCGTCAAAGCAGCTTTCTGATTGACAGCATCGGCAAACAGGTGCTGCCCGAGTTTCTCAGCCTGCGCGAAGAACCGCATATCCTGCGCTCGTTCCGCAGCACTTATTTCGATGCCGAAGGCGTGGCCACGCAGCCGCGTTTTGTGGTGAAAGACGGCATAGTCGAAGGCTATTTCCTCAGCAGTTACAGCGCGAAAAAACTCGGCATGCAGACAACGGGCAATGCCGGCGGCGCGCACAATCTGTATCTGAACCACACCCATGCCACGCAGGCCGACCTGTTGAAAGAAATGGGAACAGGTTTGCTGGTTACCGAATTGATGGGACAAGGCGTCAACACCATTACCGGCGACTACTCGCGCGGCGCGGCCGGATTTTGGGTGGAAAACGGCGTCATTACCTATCCGGTTCAGGAAATCACCATTGCCGGACGTTTGCAGGATATGTACCGCGACATCATCGGCGTGGCAGACGACGCATTACGCCGTTCATCCAACCAAATCGGCTCCGTCTTGGTTTCCAAAATGACGGTTGCCGGCAACTGATTGAACTAAATATACAAAAGGCCGTCTGAAAGATATCTTTTCTTTTCAGACGGCCTCGCCGTTATCTACTTCCATAAAAAATACATCATGCATATTGTCGTTATCCCCTCTTGGTATCCTTCTTCCGAAACTGATGTGGACGGAATCTTTTTTCGCCTCCAAGCCCAAGCCCTGCAACGCGAAGGCATGAAAATCGGCATGGTCGTGCCCATGTTCCGCTACTTGAGAAGCCAGCCGAAAACCATCTTCTCGCGCTTCTACGGCCTACGCCGCCATCAGCAAGGCGGACTCAAAACTTACGCCTACGACAGCATGTATTTCTTCCCGCGATGCCCGGTTGTCGATATCGACCGCATCCGCTGGGTCAACGCAGGCATGAAAGCTTTTGAAGCCTATATCGCCGACAACGGCAAACCCGACGTAATTCACGCCCATTGCGTCAACTACGCCGCCATTTTAGCCTGCGCCATCTTCAAAAAATACGGCATTCCCTATGTAATTACCGAACACAGCAGCGCCATTTCACGCGGCCTTGTCCGCAAAAACCAATGGCCGTCCATGCACGAAGCCGTGCGCCACAGCGCGGCCCGGTTCGCAGTAAGCCGTGATTTCTGCCGCATTCTCGAAAAAACCTACGCCGGTACAGACTGGCAATACCTGCCCAATATGCTGGGCGGCAATTTTGAACAGGATTTCGAGTTCCCCGAAAAAAACAATCAAGATTTCACCTTCTGCAGCGTCTCCCATCTGCGCCACCTCAAAGGCCACGACCTGCTCCTGCCTGCCTTTGCCGAAGCACTCAAAACCTATCCGCAGCTCAAACTCAAAATCGGCGGCGGCGGCGCAGAAGAAGGCCGTCTGAAACAACTGGCAAGCGACTTGGGCATCAACCACGCCGTTACCTTTACCGGCGCATTAACCACCGACCAAACCTTAGACCTTATGCGCCACAGCAACGCCTTCGTCCTCGCCAGCCGTACCGAGACCTTCGGCGTCGTCTATATCGAAGCACTGTCTCAAGGTTTACCCGTTATCGCCACACGCTGCGGCGGCCCCGAATCCATCGTCACTTCCGACAACGGCCTGCTGGTGCCAATCGAAAACATACCGGAGCTGACCAAAGCATTGCTCACCCTCTACGAAAACCACGCACAATACGATCCCGTCCGTTTGCGCCAAGATTGCCTGCAACAATTCGGCAGCCGTGCCATTGCGCAACACCTGATCGACACCTTCCAAAAAGTGCTTAATAAATAGGCATAAACCATACAGGCCGTCTGAA
>NZ_JBQCWY010000136.1:0-6922 GCF_051956955.1 Neisseria sp. P0021.S005
TGCAAGACAGCGGTCTGCGTTGCTACCCTAACGGCGACTTGCACCACCCGCACTTGTCTTTCACCGACCAAACTTACGATGGCCGTTATGCTTACGCCAACGATAAAGCAAACACCCGTGTTTGCCGCGTCCGCTTGGATGTAATGAAAACCGATAAAATCATCGATATTCCTAATGCTTCAGGTATCCACGGTCTGCGTCCGCAACGTTATCCGAAAACCGGTTACGTTTTTGCCAACGGCGAACACATTGTTCCAGTTGACGGCGTAGGTAAATGGGATGATGCGAAAACTTGGAATGCCGTTTATACCGCAATTGACGGCGAAACCATGGAAATCGCATGGCAAGTTTTGGTAGACGGTAACTTGGACAACGGCGATGCCGACTACCAAGGTAAATACTCTTTCTCTACCTGCTATAACTCTGAACGCGCTCTGACTGTACAAGGTGCTTCTTCTAACGAGCAAGACTGGTGTGTAGTATTTAACCTGGCCGCTATCGAAGAAGGCATCAAAAAAGGCGACTTCAAAGAAGTTAACGGCGTGAAAATGTTGGACGGCCGTGCAGAAGCCAACTCTCCATACACCCGCTACATCCCTGTACCTAACTCTCCTCACGGCTGTAACGCAAGCCCTGACGGCAAATACATCATGCTCAACGGTAAACTGTCTCCAACCGTTACCGTATTGGATGTCAGCAAACTGGACGATTTGTTTGCAGGCAAAATTAAAGAGCGCGATGTTGTCGTAGCTGAACCTCAACTGGGTCTTGGCCCATTACACACTGCATTTGACGGTCGCGGCAATGCCTATACTACATTGTTTATCGACAGCCAAATGGTGAAATGGAACATCGACGATGCGATTAAAGCCTACAAAGGCGAGAAAATCGATCCGATTAAACAAAAATTGGACGTTCACTATCAACCTGGTCACAACCACACTACCATGGGTGAAACTAAAGAAGCCGACGGTAAATGGTTGGTGTCTTTGAACAAATTCTCCAAAGACCGCTTCCTGAACGCAGGCCCTCTGAAACCTGAGTGTGACCAATTAATCGACATCTCCGGCGACGAAATGCGTCTGGTTCACGACAACCCGACTTTTGCAGAACCACATGACTTCTGTCTGGTTTCCGCTTCCAAAGTGAACCCAAGCAAAACTTGGGACCGCAAAGACCCATGGTTCTGGAAAGATGCTTTGGAACAAGCGCAAAAAGACGGTGTTGAGCTGGAAAAAGCCGCTAAAGTCGTACGTGAAGGCAACAAAGTACGCGTGTACATGACTGCCGTTGCGCCTGCATTCAGTATCCCTCAATTTGAAGTGAACCAAGGCGACGAAGTGACCGTATACGTAACCAACGTTGAGACCATTGAGGACTTGACTCACGGTTTCACTTTGGAAGGCTACGGTATCGCTATGGAGATCGGCCCGCAAGCGACATCTTCTGTAACCTTCAAAGCAGTCCGTCCAGGCGTACACTGGTATTACTGCCAATGGTTCTGCCACGCATTGCACATGGAAATGTCAGGTCAAATGATTGTTAAACCAAAATAATTTTGGTTTGATGATTTAATCCTTCAGGCCGTCTGAAAAGACATTCTTTCAGACGGCCTTTATAGCAAAGCTGTTTGTCTGCAGATATTGCAATGAGATATAAGCCATCATCAGACAGCTTTGCTATAACATCAAAATACCTGTTTCTGCATATGTTTACCATGTAGAAAACAGGCCGTCTGAAATTGAGATATAATTATGACGCATACACCATCCCATCGTTCCAAATGGCAACGTGCCGCATTCGTATTGCTATTGGGCAGTATGGTTCAGACGGCCTTTGCCTCAGTCATCAACGTATCCGCACAAGACAATCTCAATGATGCTTTAGCGCGCGCCCAAGCCGGCGATACGCTCAAGCTTGCCTCCGGTACATACAAGACCAAACTCTATATCGACAAACCGATTACCATTGAAGGTCCGGCCGATCGCTCCGCCAAGATTGTCGGCGACAGGAGCGGGCGTACCATTGCCGTTCATGCGCCTGACGTAACTCTGCGCAATCTGACCGTTTCCAATTCAGGCTTGAGCCTGCCGGCCATGGATGCAGGGATTTATCTTGAGGAAACGGCTCCGCGAGCATTGGTTGAACACAATAATGTCTTGGACAACTCAGTCGGCGTATACATCCATGGCGCGGCAGAATCGATGGTGCGCGAAAATAAGATTGTCGGGGAAGCCACATTGCGTGTGAATGAGCGCGGTAATGGCGTAACGGTTTGGAATGCGCCGGGCGCGCAAGTAGTCGACAACGATATTTCCAAAGGCCGTGACGGTATTTTTTCTAATACCAGTACAAACAATACCTATAAAGGCAATCGTTTCAGCGATTTGCGTTTTGCAGTGCATTATATGTACACCAACGACAGCGAGGTCAGCAACAACATCTCTGTCGGCAACAATATGGGCTATGTGTTGATGTTCTCAGAGCGTCTCAAAGTGTATGGCAATATCGCCGTAGGCAGCCGTGACCAAGGCATTATGCTCAATTACGTCAACCATTCCGATATTAACGATAACATTATCAACAAAGCCGGTAAATGCGTATTCGCCTATAACGCCAACTTCAATAAAATTTTTGACAACCATTTTGAAAACTGTCAAATCGGCATTCACTTTACCGCGGCTATTGAAGGCACAAGTCTGTCCAATAATTCGTTTATCAACAACGAAAGCCAAGTTAAATACGTCAGCACCCGTTTCCTTGATTGGGGAGAGGGCGGCCGAGGCAATTATTGGAGCGACAACAGTACATTCGATCTTGATGGCGATGGTTTTGGCGACAACGCCTATCGACCGAACGGCATTATCGACCAAATCATTTGGCGCGCCCCCGTGTCCCGTCTGCTGATGAACAGTCCTGCCGTCAGCATTGTCAAATGGGCGCAATCTCAGTTCCCCGCTATTTTGCCGGGCGGCGTCATCGACAGTAAGCCATTGATGAAACCGATCAGCAACAAAACAAGCACCAAATACGAAGCCATGAAGGATGAGCTGTTGCACGAAGCCAGTACGCGCCAATCCGATTGGAGCGATGCCGAAAACGGATCTTTGAATTAAACATGTTTTCAGACGGCCTTTTTCATGAGGCCGTCTGAAACGGCACAAAGGAATTATTCATGACCAACCACGTCGAATTAAGAAACGTGACCAAACAATTCGGTAGTCAAAAAGCCGTCAACCAAGTCGATTTAGTCCTCAAAGCAGGCGAAAGCGTCGGCATGGCAGGGCATAACGGTGCAGGCAAATCCACCATCATGAAGCTGATACTCGGCCTGATTACGCCGACCGAAGGCGAAGTCATGTTGCTGGGCGAGCGTACCGGCAGTAAGGCAGGCGCACTGCTTCGCAGCCAAATCGGCTACCTGCCTGAAACCGTCGCGCTTCATCCTTCATTGACCGGCATTGAAACCATGGATTTCTATGCCAAACTTAAAAAACAGCCCTTGAGGAAAAACCGTGAGTTGTTGGAACGCGTCGGCATTTCTCAAGCGGCACGCCGCCGTGTCGGCACTTACTCCAAAGGTATGCGCCAACGTCTCGCTTTGGCACAAGCCTTGTTGGGCGAGCCTAAAGTCTTATTGTTTGACGAACCGACCACAGGCCTTGACCCGGCTTCACGCCAAATGTTTTACGAAGTCGTGCGCGAACTGAATGGACGCGGTGCAACCGTATTGCTCAGCACGCACGCGCTTGCCGAACTCGATGGCCACGCCGACCGCATTATCGTCATGAAAAACGGTGTGAAAGTTGCCGATGGCAGCATGGATGAGTTGCATGTTCAAAGTGGTTTGCCGTTGACCGTCAATGTTCGTTTGAAAGAAGCGCGTCCGTTGAGCGAGCGTTGGCAGCCGCTTTCAGACGGGCTGTCGTATAAAGCGCAATGTAAAGCCGAAGAGCGTATGGGGCTTTTGAGTGAATTGGGTGATTTGGGCAACCTTGCCTATATCGATATCCATACCCCGACACTTGACGATATGTACGCACAATTCTTAAAAAGGGAAGACGTATGAACCCCGTTTGGATTATTACCGGCAAAGAAGTCCGCGACAGCCTGCGCAACCGTTGGGTCCTCGCCGCCGCACTCCTGCTTGCCGCGCTTGCCCTGTCATTGGGTTTCCTGGGCAGCTCGCCTACCGGTACAGTCAAAGTCGATCCGTTGACCGTTACCGTTGTCAGCCTCTCCAGCCTGTCGATTTTCCTGATTCCGCTGATTGCGATGTTGCTCTCTTATGATGCGCTGATTGGCGAAATCGAACGCGGCACGATGGCGCTGTTGTTGAGCTATCCGATTTCGCGCAACCAAATCCTTGCCGGCAAATTTATCGGCCATCTCATCATCCTTGCCCTTGCCACCACGGCAGGCTACGGATTGGCGGGCATTACCCTCCAGCTTGCCAACGGCGGCTTTGACCTTGCCGCATGGAAACCTTTTGCCCTCCTGATTGTTGCCAGTGTGATTCTTGGTGCAGCCTTTTTGTCTATGGGTTATTTGATTAGCGCAAAAGTCAAAGAACGCGGTACTGCCGCCGGTATCGCCATCGGCGTATGGCTGTTTTTTGTGGTGATTTTCGATATGGCGCTTTTGGGTGTTTTGGTTGCCGATACTGAACAAGTTATTACCGCGCCTGTTGTAGAAACCATTCTCTTGTTCAATCCTTCCGACATTTACCGTCTGCTCAACCTGACCGGTTATGAAAACACCGCGATGTACGCAGGGATGGCCGGTTTGAGCGATCAAATCAGCCTGACTATGCCGGTTTTGCTGACGGCGCAGGTATTATGGGTTATCATTCCCTTGGTCTTGGCCGCCTGGATTTTCGGAAAGAGACAAATATGAGAAAAATATTATTTACAGCATTCACCATCCTTGCTTTATCTGCTTGTAGCAAAGAGGAAAATACTCCTCCGCCTACGCCCCAACGAATCAGCGACAGTGCAGTCGGTCATTACTGCAGCATGAACTTGACCGAACACAACGGCCCTAAAGCGCAAATCTTCTTGAACGGCAAACCTGACAAACCGGTTTGGTTTTCCACCATCAAGCAGATGTTCGGCTACACTAAACTGCCTGAAGAGCCCAAAGGCATTCATGCTATCTATGTTACCGATATGGGCAAAGTCAAAGATTGGGAAAAACCCAATGCCGACGCCGAATGGATAGATGCGAAAAAAGCCTATTACGTCATCGAAAGCAGCTTTATCGGCGGCATGGGTGCGGAAGACGCGCTTCCGTTTGCCGACAAGGCTCAGGCTGAAAAATTCGCCAAAGAGAAAGGCGGCAGAGTAGTCGGTTTTGCAGAGATGCCCGACGAATACATTTTCAAATAAAACAACCAATAAAGGCCGTCTGAAACTGTTTCAGACGGCCTTTATGTTGGAAGCTGTCGATTGATGATTTAATGAATGCGGCTTTCAATGTAAAGATAAAAATCCAAGGAATACTTTATGTCCACCCCCTTAACGCGCCGCCGTTTCCTTGCCATCGCCGCCACACTTGCCGCTGGTGTCGGCATTCCCTTTGCCATTAGCCGCAGAACCAATCAGCCGACTCATCCGGCCAGCCTGAATCAAGAAGAGCAGCCAGTTATTTGGAGAGGTATTGCGTTGGGTTCGGGTGCGGAGTTGCGTTTGTTCGGCGTTGAGCGCAAGCAGGCGGAAATACTGGTCAACAAAGTATTGGCGGAAGTTTCACGATTGGAAAAAATCTTCAGCCTGTATCGGGATGACAGCATGATTAGCCGCTTAAACCGAGAAGGCCGTCTGAAAAATCCGCCATCCGATTTTTTGCAGCTGCTCAGTATCAGCCGAGATATCCATCAGCTGACGCAGGGTGCATTTGATCCCAGCATTCAGCCTTTGTGGAATCCGTATGCCGACCACTTCAGACGAAACCCCAAAACTGAAACGCCGCCATCCGAACGCAGTATTAAAGAAACGCTCGAATTAGTGGATTTTAACAAAGTCGATTTTGATACCAAAGAAATCCGTTTTGCCCAAAAAGGCATGGGCTTGTCGCTCAACGGCATTGCGCAGGGCTATATCACCGACAAAGTAGCCGAATTGTTGAAGCAGCAAGGCGTTACCCAGGCATTGATTGATATGGGGGAAATTTACGGCTTTGATAATGCCAACCAGCGCGAGTGGAATGTCAGTATTCGCAATCCCGACCAAGAAGACCAAATCCTGACCACCATTGCCATGAAAAACCAAGCCTTTGCTACATCTGGCGGCTATGGCACGGTAATGGACGAAGCTGGCAAATTTACCCATCTTTTTGATCCGCGTACAGGCGGAAGCCAGCCGCGCTATAAAAGCATGAGCGTTATGGTGGAAAGTGCGGCGGTTGCCGATGCTTTTTCTACTGCATTTTCTATTATGGATGAAGCGGCCATCCGTACTGCGGCTCAAGTTAAAAATGCACAGGTTTGGCTGGTGATGACGAATAATGAATTGAAGAAGATTGGAGGCTGAGGGGAAGGCCAGCCTTGCCTGCGATTTTGACTATGTGCATAGGACAGGGAAGGCTCGATTACTGAAATAATGGAGGATAAAAAAAGAAGGGCTGCCCAAGGGGGCAACCCTGAAACTCTTGCAGCTGGGAGTAATTAGCAAGAGATTACGACACTTAAAACAAAAATTCACTCATTTCAAAGCATGAAGCTTTAATATCTAAGCAATACGGTTTCAACCGCTCAAACCCCTTCGATACGGAGAAACACAACATATATGGGAAAATCCGACAAAGTGGTTTGAAGCAATTCAGATGAACGGTCTGTAATGCAGATAACCGGATGTCTTTAGATGAACGGTATAATATCAGGATAAACGGAACATTACTAGTGAATATTATAAAAAATTAGAAT
>NZ_JBQCWY010000137.1:0-6865 GCF_051956955.1 Neisseria sp. P0021.S005
CGGTAACATAGCGTTGGCCGACCAAGCTTGCGCTCCAGCAGCCGCAGTTGCTTTTGTATTCTGCACCGATGAGCATTTCCAGCGGTTTTTTGGCTTCGATTTCGTAGTTGTAACGGGCGACGGCGTATAGGTTTTTGCTCAACGGCCATTGGGCGGCAAGGTCGACTTGGCTGAGTTTGTCATAGAAATAGTCGCCGTTGGCTTGCAGATAGATGCGCTCGTTGCGTCCGTATTTGTAGCGCGCGCTTAAGACTTTGCCCGGTTCGGGGTTGTAGGTAATCCCTGCAGCGTAGCTTTCGGCACGGCTTTGGTTTTGGTTGTAGTGGATGTCCAAGTCGATGCGGATGCTCGGGGTAATGTTGCCGTGTGCAAAGGCTACCCAGTCGGATTGGCTGCGCGGATAATTGCTGACGTTGCCGTCAGGCAGGACGTTGTCTTTTTTGAAATAAAACTTCTGGCCGATACCTGCACGGAAGAGTTCCGCACCGGTATTGGGGTTGAGGATGCGGCTTTGTGTGGCCAGCGTCAGGCTGTTGGCAGAATTGATGCGGTCGTTGCCGGAATACAGGTTTTCGCGGAACAGCTGCGAATAGGTAAAGCTGTTTTCGGAGCTGTCGAAATTGGGCAGGTCGTTTTGGGACTTGGTCGGAATGTAGTTGTAAAACAGGCGCGGTTCAAGTGTTTGCAGGTATTCTCCGCCGAATAGACGGGCCCTGCGCTCGAAAGTCAGGCCGCTGTCGACGTTGATGATCGGCAGGACGCGGCTGACATTGCGGCCGCTTTGACCATTGAAGCTGTTGAGGCTGTAATAAGTGGCATGTACGCCAACTTTAGGTCGGATGTAGCCCCATTGGTTGTGGAAGTCCCATTTGACGCTCGGGTAGAGCACCACGCGGCTGCCGTCTTGCTTGGTATCGTGGTCAAAACGGGTGAATTGGCCGAACACGTTGAGTTGAGCCTTGCCGAGATGGCTTTGCCAACGGCCGGTCAGACGGGGCATGATGGCATAAGGTTCGTCTTTATAGCCGTCTTGGTTGGCCAGCGTTTGGTATTTTTGTACGCGCAACGAGCCGTCGAAGCTGCCGCCCAACAGTTTGTCGCTGTAATTGAGCCATGCCTGACGGTCGAGGTTGACGTTGCGCGCGATGTCTTCGCGGCCGTAGAAGTCGCGGTAGTAATCGTCGTCGGAAACTTGGTTGTAGTTGATGCCGCCGCTGATTTTGCTGTTCAGCTGCTGCTGGTGTTTCCATTTGAACTGGTAGCGGTTGTTGTGGACGCTTTTTTGGTCGTTCGGCATCCAGTCGCCATCGACTTCGCCGCTGTAATTCGGCTGCAGATAACGCACTTGGCCGCCCAGTTGCACACCGCGTTTGCTGATGATGCCCGGGCGGATGGTGGCATCCAAATTCGGCGCAAGGTTGAAGTAGTAGGGCAGGCTCAGCTCAAGGCCGTCTGAACCGGTGGCAATGGTCGGAACGAGCAGGCCGCTTTTGCGGTTGCCATTGATGGGGAAGTCCGCCCAAGGCGTGTAGAGGACGGGGACGCCGCCGAATACGAGCGAAGCGTGTTTGGCCACACCGATGCCTGTCGATTCATCGGCTTCGATGCTTTGCGCTTGGATATACCAGCTGGCGTCGCCGGGCGAACAGGTGTTGAATTTGGTATTGATGAGTTTGTAGAGGCCTTTGCCTTTGAGTTCGGCTTTTTCGCTGACACTTTGAAGGCGGCGGCCGCCTTGTTCAGTATTGAGGCGCACGGCGGTGCCGGAACCGGTTTGGTTTTTGAGGTTGTAAACCAATTGGTCGCCGGATACGGTCGAACCGTTTTGATACAGGGTAAAGCGGTCGCCGGCGGTAACGGTATCGGTGGCTTGGTCGTATTGCGCCCAATCGGCGTTGAGAACATCGGCATTGCGCTCGACAATGACGTCGCCTTCGGCACGGACGCCGACTTGGGTCTGACCTTCTATTTTATCGGCGTTGACGCGGGTGTAATCGGCAGGCAGGGCTGGCTCGCCGCTGCGTTTGATTTCGGCGGTTTCGGCCGGCTTGGCATCTTCGTGGTCGCAAAACAGGCAAGTGCTGCCCAAGGAAAGCGGATCGGCTTCGCTTTGGCCGGTTTTTGCCGGTTTGGATTCGGCGGTGTGGGCAGGGGTATAGTCTTCCGCCTGCGGAACAGAAGCATCTTCCGCGCGCACGGCTGTTGCGCCAAAGCCCATAATTAAGGCGAGTACCAAGGGTTTGAGTGAAAATAAACGAGCCAAAATCGCCCCTTAAATCGGTTTGCCAGTTAGAATAGCGGTTATTGTAACCTGAAATTCTGCGATACCGCTATGCAACGACAAACCGAATTACAAAACTGGCTGGAGTCTGTTTACCCGAACCAGCCGTTCGAATTGAGCTTTGCGGCAGCCGATGCCGACTTCCGCCGCTATTTCCGCGCGACGTTTTCAGACGGCCAAACCGTCATCTGTATGGACGCGCCTCCTGAGAAGATGAGTGTTGCGCCGTATTTGAAAGTGCAAAAATTGTTTAATATGGTCAATGTGCCGCAAGTGCTTCATGTGGATGAAGCGTTGGGCTTTATGGTGTTGAACGATTTGGGCAACACCACATTCCTGACTGCCATGAATCAGGAAAACAGTGAAACCGCCCACAAAGCCCTGCTGCTCGAAGCCATCGACGAACTGATCGAGCTGCAAAAAGCCAGCCAACCCGGCAAACTGCCGGAATACGACCGCGAAGTCATGCTGCGCGAGATTAACTTGTTCCCCGAATGGTTTGTGGCCAAAGAATTGGGCCGCGAGCTGACCTTCAAGCAACGCCAGTTGTGGCAGCAAACCGTCGATACGCTGCTGCCGCCCCTGTTGGCGCAGCCCAAAGTGTATGTCCACCGCGACTTTATCGTCCGCAATCTGATGTTGGCAAAAGGCCGCCCGGGCGTGTTGGACTTCCAAGACGCGCTTTACGGCCCGATTTCCTATGATTTGGTGTCGCTGTTGCGCGATGCGTTTATCGAATGGGAAGAAGAATTTGTATTGGACTTGGTCATCCGTTATTGGGAAAAAGCACGCGCTGCCCAGCTGCCCGTGCCTGCCGAGTTTGACGAGTTCTACCGCTGGTTTGAATGGATGGGCGTACAACGCCATTTGAAAGTGGCCGGTATTTTTGCCCGCCTGTACTACCGCGACGGCAAAGACAAATATCGTCCTGAAATCCCGCGCTTCTTGAACTACCTGCGCCGCGTATCCCGCCGTTACAACGATTTGGCGCCGCTGTATGCGTTGCTGGTCGAATTGGTCGGCGATGACGAATTGGAAACAGGCTATACCTTCTAAGCTTGGTTTTTTAAGATTTTATTCCACTTTTCAGACGGCCTGATCAACAAAAGGCCGTCTGAAACCTTTACAGAACACATAAACATGACTTACATGATTTACCCCAAAACCTACGACGTGATTGTCGTCGGCGGCGGCCATGCCGGTACCGAAGCCGCACTTGCCGCCGCACGCATGGGTGCGCAAACCCTGCTGCTTTCACACAACATCGAAACCCTCGGTCAAATGTCGTGCAACCCCTCCATCGGCGGTATCGGCAAAGGCCACCTCGTGCGCGAACTCGACGCATTGGGCGGTGCGATGGCGTTGGCCACCGACAAATCCGGCATCCAGTTCCGCCGCTTGAACGCCAGTAAAGGCGCGGCAGTGCGAGCCACGCGCGCGCAGGCAGACCGTATCCTATATAAAGCCGCCATCCGCGAAATGCTGGAAAACCAAGAAAATCTGGAGCTTTTCCAACAAGCCGTTGAAGACGTAACGCTTGATGGCGAACGCATCAGCGGCGTGGTCACCGCGATGGGCGTGGAGTTTAAAGCACGCGCCGTTGTGTTGACTGCCGGCACGTTTTTGTCCGGCAAAATCCATATCGGTTTGGAAAACTACGAAGGCGGCCGCGCCGGCGATCCTGCCGCCAAATCCTTGGGCGGCCGTTTGCGCGAATTGAACCTGCCGCAAGGCCGTCTGAAAACCGGCACGCCGCCGCGCATCGACGGCCGCACGATTGATTTCTCCCAGCTGACCGAACAGCCCGGCGACACGCCCGTGCCCGTCTTCTCCGTGCGCGGCAACGCCGAAATGCACCCGCGCCAAGTGTCCTGCTGGATTACGCATACCAATTTGAAAACACACGAAATTATCCGCAGCGGCTTCGACCGCAGCCCCATGTTCACCGGCAAAATCGAAGGCGTCGGCCCGCGCTACTGCCCGTCTATCGAAGACAAAATCAACCGCTTCGCCGACAAAGACAGCCACCAGATTTTCCTCGAACCCGAAGGCCTGACCACCAACGAATACTACCCCAACGGCATCTCCACCAGCCTGCCGTTCGACATCCAAATTGCGCTCGTGCGCAGCATGAAAGGTCTGGAAAAAGCCCATATCCTGCGCCCCGGCTACGCCATCGAATACGACTACTTCGACCCGCGCAACCTCAAAGCCAGCCTCGAAACCAAAACCATCCAAGGCCTCTTCTTCGCCGGACAAATCAACGGCACAACCGGCTACGAAGAAGCCGCCGCACAAGGCCTGCTTGCAGGCGCGAACGCCGTGCAATACGTCCGCGAACAAGACCCGCTCCTGCTGCGCCGCGAACAAGCCTATCTCGGTGTATTGGTGGACGACCTTATCACCAAAGGCGTGAACGAGCCTTACCGAATGTTCACCAGCCGCGCCGAATACCGCCTGCAACTCAGGGAAGACAACGCCGACATGCGCCTGACCGAAGACGGCTACAAAATCGGTTTGGTGGGTGAAGAGCAATGGCGCATGTTCAACGAAAAACGCGAAGCCATCGAACGCGAAATCCAACGTTTGAAAACAACGTGGTACACGCCGCAAAAACTCGCCGAAGAAGAACAAATCCGCGTGTTCGGCCAAAAACTCAGCCGCGAAGCCAATCTGCACGACCTCCTGCGCCGCCCGAACCTCGACTACGCCGCACTGATGACCCTGCCCGACGCACAACCTGAAACCGCACTTGCCGACAGCGTGGTCGAACAAGTCGAAATCCAAGTCAAATACCAAGGCTATATCGACCGCCAAAACGAAGAAATCGACAGCCGCCGCGACATCGAGACCTTAAAGCTGCCCGAGGATATCGATTACAGCAAAGTCAAAGGTTTGTCGGCAGAAGTGCAGCAAAAGCTCAACCAGCACAAACCCGAAACCGTCGGCCAAGCCAGCCGCATTTCCGGCGTAACGCCTGCCGCCGTTGCATTGCTGATGGTGCATTTGAAACGCGGATTTAAAGATGCGAAGTAAGGTTTAATCCGAATAAAGGCCGTCTGAAATGTTCAGACGGCCTTTATTTATCAGGGGATTGACGGTGTTGCACCTTATTTCATTAATTTTTAAAGAGTTCGGATTTTCAGCAAGATGGGCGTGTTCTGATGAAAAAATGAAGAAGAAAACGTTTTTTCAGGACGCGTCATAAGCTGCCGCTTTTTCGAGCAGTTTTACCCTTGCCTGCGGCCATTCCTCACGCAGCAGGCTGTATTCAACCGTATCGCGCACGCTGCCGTCTTTCCGCAGCTTGTGGCAGCGCAAGATGCCGTCTTGGTGTGCACCCAAGCGTTCGATGGCGCGTTGGGAGGCGGTGTTGAGGTTGTCGGTCTGCCAGCAGGCGCAACGGCAGTTTAAAGTGTCGAAAACGTAGTCGAGCAACATGATTTTGCAGGCGGTATTAATGTGCGTGCGCTGTGCCGACAGGGCATACCATGTGAAACCGATGTAGAGGCGTGGGATGGCGAGGTCGATGTGGTAAAGCGAAGTCGAGCCAACAATTTTTCCCGTGTCTTCGTCGATGACGGCAAAGGCGAGGCGGGTTTGTATGGCGGTGCGGATATAGTCAGCTACTTGGTGGGGTTCGGGCGCGGTGGTTACGTTCAGCTTCCAAACTTCGCCGTCGCAAACTGCTTCGCGCAAACCGGCTTCGTGTGCCGTTGTTAAAGGTTCGAGACGGACGCGATCGAAGGACAAAACGGGAGCGGATGAAAAATCAGCCATGTGGTTTCCTTTGTATTTGATGGTTTGATTTTTCAGACGATCTTTTATAGTGTCTTAACGGACGGCTTTTTTGAGGTCGTCTGAAAGCTATTGATTAATGATGTTTGAACACCAGCACGCCCGACTCCGATACAAACCCGTCCAACGGCAGGTCGTGCGGTTCGCGCGGCAGTGTGTCGGTCAGTTGGCAGCCGAAGCCTACGCCCAGTGTTCGGGTTTGCAGGCGGTATTTCATGGCGGAGAGGGTGGCGTCGTAATAGCCGCCGGCTTGTCCAAGGCGGTAGCCGCGTTTGTCGATGCCGACGATGGGGACCAGCAGCAGGCTGAGTTGGTGGACGCGGATTTTTTTGCCGGTGAATTGGGGGACATGCAATTTGGCGCGGCCGCGTTTGCGTTCTTGTTTGGCGCCGTCGGCAGGGTAGGGGGTGAACCACATCCGCCGCGTGTTCGGTTCGATATAGGGCAGGTAGAGTTTTGCGCCGCGTTTTTGTGCGGCACGGACAAAGCCGTCCAATCGCAATTCCTTGCCCATCGGCCAATACACGCCTATTTTCCGTCCTTTTTTAATGTAGGGCTTGAGCAGGCGGTTGATGGTTTCGGTGGCGGCGTTTCGCTCGGCGGCGCTCATTTGGGCGCGTGCGCGGCGGAACTGTTTGCGTAGTGCCGATTTTTCGGGATTCCTCATTTTCAGACGGCCTTTCGGGATTGCGGTAGAATGTTGCGATTATAACGATTTTGTTAACATTCAAACAGGACGCACACGATGTGGCACATTGTCGCCATCGGCTATCTTTTTGTTGCCGT
>NZ_JBQCWY010000138.1:0-6680 GCF_051956955.1 Neisseria sp. P0021.S005
CGCCCATTCCGCGCAAGATAAACTCGGCAATCTCTTGCCTTACGAACATTGGCAAACCTTGCAAAGCCATTCGGTAAATGTTGGCGAAATGGCGGCGGAGTTTGCGCGAGTATTCGGGGCGCAGGAACAGGCCTGCCAGACGGGACAGCTGCATGACTTAGGGAAATATTCAGAAGCCTTTAACCGCCGATTGCATGGCGGCGCATCAGTCGATCATGCTACCGCCGGAGCCAAAATTGCCGTTGAGCTTTGGGGAAATGTTATCGGTAAGTTAATGGTGTTTTGCATTGCGGGGCATCATGCAGGGTTGGCTAATGGATGTGGTGAGGGCGATAACCGCAGTACTTTGAAACAGCGTCTAGCTTTGCAATTTGGCGAAGATATTCCCGCTCTCGATAATCTGTGGCAACAAGAAATCAAGCTCCCTCAAGCCCTGTCCGCACCGCTACTCAAAGCCGACGCGCATCATCCTTTTTTCTCCTACGCCTTCTTCACCCGAATGCTCTATTCCTGCTTGGTGGATGCCGATTATCTCGACACCGAAGCCTTTTATTCAAACCTAGAAAACAAAGCCGTCGAGCGAGGCGGTTATCCCGATTTAAACGCCTTACAACACAATTTCAATCAATTCATCAACGATTTCAGACGACGTATCGCTCAAACTCCAAAGAAAACCGAAGCCGAAAAACGCAATGCCGCTTTAAACCGCCTACGCAGTGAAATTCTCGATTACGCCGTAGAACAAGCGACACAAGCGCAAGGGCTGTTCACGCTCACGGTGCCTACCGGTGGCGGAAAAACTTTCACTTCCATGGCATTCGCACTGGAACACGCCAAACATCACGGCATGCGTCGCGTGATTTACGTCATCCCGTTCACCAGCATCATCGAACAAAATGCCGCCGAATTCCGCAAAGCCTTTGGCGAATTGGGCGAACAAGCCGTGTTGGAACACCACAGCACCTTCGACGACGGCAAACTGCAAAATGAGGCCACCAAAGACAAATTGCGCCTTGCCTCGGAAAACTGGGATGCGCCGATTGTCGTGACCACCGCCGTGCAATTCTTCGAATCCCTCTTTGCCGACCGCTCCTCGCGCTGCCGCAAGCTGCACAACATCACAGGCTCCGTCATCATCCTCGACGAAGCGCAAATGCTGCCGCTCAATCTTTTGCTGCCCATCATGCAAGCCATCAAAGAATTGGCGCAAAACTACCGCTGCAGCGTCGTCATGTGCACCGCCACCCAGCCTGCCGTGCAAGCTGAAAATGGCTTCTATCGCGGCTTTGAAAACGTGCGCGAAATCGCCCCAAAACCGACCGCACTTTTCGACAAACTGCGCCGCACCATCGTGCAACACATCGGCACACAAACCGACGCCGACCTGCTCGCCAAACTCGCCGAACACCCGCAAATGCTCGTCATCGTCAACAACCGACGCCATGCCCGCAGCCTATACGACCAAGCCAAACACCTTGACGGCACGTTCCACCTGACCACCTTAATGTGCGCCAAACACCGCAGCCAAAAGCTCGATGAGATCCGAGGTCGTCTGAAAAACGGCGAACCTTGCCGCGTTATCGCCACCTCTTTAATCGAAGCCGGCGTTGATGTGGATTTTCCACTGGTGATGCGAGCCGAAGCTGGTTTAGACAGCGTTGCCCAAGCCGCCGGACGTTGCAACCGCGAAGGCAAAAGACCGTCTGAAAACAGCTTTGTATGGATATTCGCGCCCGAAGACAAATGGAAAGCCCCTCCCGAACTTGCCACCCAAGCCGCCGTTATGCGCCTGACCGCCGACAGCTTTTCAGACGACCTCTTATCCACCCAAGCCGTCGCCGCCTACTTCGCCGAGCTTTATCAATTAAAAGGCAGCGAACTGGACAATAAAAAAATCCTGAAAATGCACAACGATACAGGGCAAAGCCTCGATTTCCCATTCCAAACCATTGCCGACAAGTTCCGCATGATCGAAAGCCATATGCAGCCGCTGATTATTCCGTTCGATGTTGATGCCGAAAACCTCATTAGCAGCCTGCACCACGCCGACCATATCGGCAGACTCTTACGCAAACTGCAACCCTACACCGTCCAAATCCCCGAAAAAGCCCTCGCTGCTTTATATAAAGCAGGGCGCATTGAACCGATTAACCAGAAAAACTTCGGCAAACAGTTTTATACGCTGATTGGGCTGGATTTATATGATGAAGTGGCGGGGCTTTCTTGGGAGGATACGGCGTTTTTGAAAGGGGAGAGTTTGATGTTTTAAATTAACATCTATAGAATTGATATGGTGTGAGAAAAAGGCTATCATACTTCCCAAAATTTTTTTAAATGTAACAAGTTAAATAAAAAAGGTTATGAAAAAAAATAAATTCCCCAGAAATATCTCCAAAGTTTTCGAAAGAAAAAGTGGAGCTTTATATTTAGGCGATTCTCTTGATCTTTTACAGAGTAAATCATTTAGCAATCTAAATGGCAAAGTAAATCTAATCATTACTTCCCCTCCTTATCCTCTTAATCAAAAGAAGAGTTATGGTAATAAAACAGGAGAAGAATACTTAAATTGGATTAAAGAGTTGACTCCATTGCTAGCTGAAAAATTAGCTGATGATGGTTCATTAGTTGTTGAATTAGGTAATAGTTGGGAGCCTGGTAGACCCGTTCAAAGCTTGTTGGCTTTGAAGGCATTAATGTCTATTGCAGAATCTGCAGAAACAAATTTAAGACTTATACAAGAATTTGTTTGCTATAACCCTTCTCGATTACCTTCTCCTGCACAATGGGTCACAGTTAATCCTCTTCGTACTGTTGATAGCTACACACATGTATGGTGGTTTTCAAAAACAGACTATCCAAAAGCTGATAACAGAAAAGTGCTAAGACCCTACAGTGAAGCTATGAAAAGTTTATTAAAAAGAGGGTCTTATAATGCAGGAAAGAGACCATCGGAACATAGTATTGGGGAAAAAAGTTTCCTAAATGATAGAGGTGGTGCAATTTCTCACAATTTATTTGAAATAGAAAGTATTGATGAAAATAGAAAACCTAGGTTACCTAATGCCTTTTCTTTCTCTAATTCAGCATCGAACGATTTTTTTCATAGAGAGTGCAAAAGACAGAACATAACAGTTCATCCAGCAAGAATGCCCATTGGCCTTGTAAAATTTTTTATTCAATATTTAACAGATGAAGGAGATTTGATTTTAGACCCGTTTGCTGGAAGCAATACCACAGGATTTGCAGCTGCACTATTAGACAGAAATTGGATTTCTATTGAGCTTCAAGAGAGTTATATAGAGCAGGCCAAAATTAGATTTGAAGACCCTATTTTGAGTTATAAAGAGGTATAAATAATGTTGAGTATTTCATCAAGTATTGCAAATATTAATTTATTTAAACGTAAAATTGAATCTGATGGAAATTGGAGTTGGGATACAGGTATATTTGTAGGCAGACCTTTTAAGATTTCTTATACAAGTAGTTCAATTCTAATGGCTGATGCATGGAAGGAACGAGCAAACGGGGTTCCACAAGGATGTTTTCTTTTAGCATATTATGATTGTGATCCCGGAAAAGATAATCTTCAAGAGGCTTTGCTATTGAGAGTTATTGAACCGGCAGAACTTCCAACGGATAAAGACATAGTAAGTTCTATGGTTGATTATTATAAGGATCATATTCGAACTGGAAACACTAAACAAAGTCAGTTAGATGAATATTCCAGATATGAATTTGGATTTTCTGGATTACGTTGCTCTATTTTGGGCTCATTTTATTTAGATTCTAAAAAGAATTTGAGATTTGGTGCTGATGTAGAAAATTTCTATGCTGCTCATAATTATTCAGTAATTAAACCATCAAATGAAATTTTAGGTTTAATTGCTAATTACAGAGAAAATAGCGTACCTGGAGGAAATGGTGATATTCGAATAGGTTCTATCCGTTATAGCTCAAGCCAAAGATTTAATAATGATATTGGAGATATTCCTGTTTATATACAAGCAAAAGATTTTGCAGGAAAACGCACTGCTTTATTTGGCATGACGCGTACTGGTAAATCTAATAGTATTAAAAAGATTATTCAGGCTAATGAACAGATGAGTAAATCAGCTCAATATCAGTTAGATAAACAGAATGAAAGTCCCGAAGATATTTTAAAGCAATTTGTAGGCGATGCACCTAAATATCCTATTGGACAGATTATTTTTGATATCAATGGTGAATATGCCAATGCCAACCTTCAAGATGAGGGAACGGCTATCTTTGATATATATCAAGCTAAAACCGATCGTTATTCCATTGTGGAAAAAGACGGTTTTAAGGTTATGAAGGTTAATTTTTATAATGAGATTGAAGCTGGTTTCGAACTGATTAAATCATATCCATTAATTGCAGATGATACATCAAAATATATGGTTAATTTTAAATCAGTAATACTCGAAAAGCCTTATAACTATGACTCTGATTACTCTGCTAAAACTAGATATGATAGAAAATTGTCGGTTTATAAATGTATTCTAAAAGCAGCGGGATTTAAATGCTCAGAAAATGAGAAGGTAACATTTTCCGTAAATAAAGAGCTATTAGAAGAAATGGATATCCCCGATGTAACTTCGCAATCATTAAAGGCAGGGATATCGTTAGATTTAGCAACTGAATGGTGGACTGCTTTATGGGATTCTTATGATTCTTCAGTAGCATGTAATGACTATAAACAAAAAAAACGTAAGGAATGGGCTGATGATGAGTTAAAAGCCTTGTTAGTGATTTTAACTAGAAAGAGTAGCTCAGGTGGTTCAATAGATAGAACTGGCTATTTGAATTTACGACCAATTGTTACTCAGCATACCGATAAATCTCAGACACCTTTTGAGGATGATATTTTACAAGCTCTTCGTCAAGGAAAAATTATTATTGCTGATTTATCTAGTGGGGATGAAGAATTACAAAGAATGTATTCAGAGAGAATTACACGTCGTATCTTCAGAGATTCTATGAATAGATTTACTAATGCTCGACCTAATAATTTCATTCAATTTTATTTTGAAGAGGCACATAACCTTTTTCCTAAGAAAGACGATAGAAACTTAAGCCAAATTTATAATCGGCTAGCAAAAGAAGGTGCTAAATTAAATTTAGGTTTGGTATATGCTACTCAGGAAGTTAGTTCTATCAGCAGTAATATTTTGAAAGCTACTCAAAACTGGTTTATTTCTCATCTTAATAATGAAGATGAAATCAAAGAATTGAGAAAATATTATGATTTTAGTGACTTTAGCGATAGTTTAATTCGGTTTAGTCAAAATACAGATAAAGGCTTTGTAAGAGTAAAAACGTACTCAAATTCGTTTGTTGTACCTGTTCAAATAGATAAATTTGGCAAATAGACTGGGATAATTATGAGCTACTCTAGCGTAGGAAAAAAACCTTTTGAAAAAGCAAGCAAATCATCTCATCATCATATTATAAACGATGAGGTTGTACAGTCAGCGTTGAGTAATTTTTATATACCTGATGTTTTGCCTGAGGTATCGATATCAAGTTTAACAGTTCCTCATAATTCTTGTGAACATTCCTTGAAGCATGTTGTTGCAATTGATGGAGGATATACTGAAATACCACTGAAAATAGGATATCCAAGTGCGTCATTACATTTTTTTCAATTTGGAGCTTTATATTTTAAAACAGAAGATTTAAAGAATATGAAGCAGCAGAAGCATATAGCCCCTGAAGATATGCAAAAATTAAGGAATATTGCTCGGATTAAATTGCCACTATGTACTAAAGGTGTAAAAAGAAAAGATTGCTCCTCACTAACAAGTTCGGTAAGAAGAAGTCTATTTGAATTTCTTAAATCAGAAAATATGGGTGAAAACAGTAGTTTATTGGATACCTTAGCATGGTTTGTGTTTCATAGGTATAAACACCATAAGGGGGGAGAGGAAAAACATTGGAATTTAGCTTCGCACCCTTGTAATTCCGATACTAGAAATATTCTTTTAAAAGAAAATGAAATGCAAAATTATACCTTCTCATCAAATGATGGAGATATATACCTGAGTGATATTTTCAGATTACATGAAATTATAGATGATGATTTAGGTGCATCTGGTATTAGTGGGTACGTTACGGGATTAGTAGAGCATCTCATGCTTTTGCATATTATTAGGAGTTTATTGGATAAAAATCGTCAAACTCTTAATGAAACCATCTTTATCCTTGATCGACCAACTGGATGGTTTGGTGTAACAGCAGGAATGCACCGACTTATGCTGGATTTGAATAATTGGTTATTTGAAAATCACAATTTGTTTTTGATTGGATTGGAAAAGAGTGGTGCATTTGTTGAACACACATCTCAAATTCAAAGTAAGATGGAAAATGGTTCTATTTTAATTCTAAACGACAAATATATTTATTCTTATATTTCACCTGGACATGAGGATGCTAATAGACCTTATGCTAGTACTTCATATTATGGACACAAAATTATTTTTAAAACTAAATTTGGTCAAATGTATGTAGCATCCTTACCAGTTAAAGATTTAAAAAAGAATCCTGATGAAAATGACATCCCTAATTTACATGAGATTTTAAGCGTCATTGAATCATTACATTGCGATATGTATGAAAATGCCTTACTTCCAATAGCTCTCACAAATAAATTAGTTAGCTTG